>NZ_DOPT01000044.1:105762-123096 GCF_003512625.1 Herpetosiphon sp.
GATTAAAGCCCCCTGCGTCTCCCGCCTTGAGGCGGGACGGAAGGGTGGTGATCACTGATGATTGTTTTGAAAGGGAATGCAAACCTCCTGTATTTCTCGGCAACGGAGAAATAGAAAGGCGATGCACAATCAGAAGTCAGAGCGCGTTCATCAACAATAAACCTACTTTGACATTTAGATTGAATTTCTTATACTTGCACTGCTTTAGGCTAGCACTATTCAACAAAGGAGTTTCATAATGGATCGCAAAATGCTCAATCAATTGCAACAAATGCAAAAGAAGTTGATGCAAGCTCAAGAAGATTTGGGCAAAACCTTGGTCGAAGGCAGCGCTGGCGGTGGCGTAATCGAAGTTAAGATGAACGGCCACCGCGAAATTCTCAGCATCACAATCGCCCCAGAAGCAGTTGACCCCAACGAAATTGAAATGCTGCAAGACTTGCTGATGCTGGCAATCAACGATGCCTCAAAGAAGGCCGAAGAACTTTCAAACGCCAAAATGGGGCCACTCACTGGCGGCTTGAATATTCCTGGCTTATTCTAAACGGCGGCTTATCCCGACTCAGGGTGGTCGTGCGACCACCCTGTTTTAACTTAACTGTGGAGCGTGTATTGTGGCATTTGGGTACGATACGATTACACCAGAACCAGTCGCAAAATTAATTGATGAATTTAATCGCTTGCCTGGCATTGGGCCAAAATCGGCCTCGCGCTTGGTTTTTTACCTGCTCCGCGCCAAACGTGAGCAATCTGAGCGCTTGGCCAACGCGATTATGGCCATGAAAGATAGCACGATCTTTTGTAATCGCTGCTTTAACATTACGGTCGAAGACCCTTGCACAATTTGCACAAATGCCAATCGCAATGAGCGCCAAGTGTGCGTGGTCGAGGAGCCGCTCGATGTGGTGGCCTTAGAACGCACGGGCGAATTCAAAGGCCTGTATCATGTGCTGCACGGGGCAATCTCACCAGTCGAAGGCATCAATCCCGAAGATTTGCGGATTCGTGAGTTGTTGGCTCGCTTGCGGGTCGAGCCAATTGAAGAAGTGATTCTTTCGACCAATCCCAATCTTGAGGGCGATGCCACTGCGGCCTATCTGGCCCGCGAGATTATCCCTTTGGGTATTCGGGTAACGCGCTTGGCGCGGGGCTTGCCAATGGGTAGCGATCTTGAATATGCCGATGAAGTAACCTTGGGGCGAGCATTGCAGGGCCGTCGCGAAATGTAAGCCTGCCTTGCAGAGCGGGCGCGGTGTGGTATGATAGCTCAAACATCAGAACTCACTGCACAGTTTGTTGATAAGGAGCCACTATGGGGATGAAAGACATTTTGGCCAGCGCGATTGAAACCGTACCCGGCGTGAAATTGGCCGGAGTCGTGGGCACAGACGGGCTGGGCGTTGAAATGCTCCTCAACGATGTTGATGCAAACTTTAGCAAAGATATTGCTGAAGTGGAGCTGGGTGGCCTTGCTGCCGCCGCTGCGGGAGCCGCCTCGCGCTTAAAGGCTGGCCACGTCCGTGATGTCGCGGTTGAGACCGACAATGCCACCTACTTGGCATCGCAAATCATCCCCGGCTACTTTGCTGTGTTGGCAGTCAATGGCGGCGGTAATCTTGGCCGCGCCCGTTTTGCCCTCAAACAATTGGTTGTTAAGCTCCAAGATACCCTATAGAAACCACCTCACCATAAACCTCTGGCAGCCAACGCTTGGATTTCAGCCAGAGGTTTTTTTGGTTATCAAAAATAAAATCTATTGCCGTCGGGCACGGTTTTTGGCTGCACGTAATCGTTCTAAGGGGTCAGTAATCTCATCAAGATTAACGGCTTTGGGTGGTGGCCCTTGGGTTGGGGTCGGTGCTGGCATACTCGGCTTGGGCGCTGGGTCAACCTTTGTAGAAGCTGAAGGCGCTGCTTCGGGCTTGGGCTGAGCTACTGGCGGGGTATAATTGGCCCCAGGTTGATAGACTGGAGTATTTTTCGGGGTAATCGGGGCAGGCTCAGCCGCTGTTTGAGTTTGGCCCATTTTATTACGGGCACGTTGCTTGGCGGCGGCTAAATCGCCCATCGTTGGCGAAGGTGTCGCTTGACGACGACGCACTCCGGCCAAAGCTTGGCCTAATTGACCAAAGCGCAAGCGTCGCGCCGCAATATCGAGCAACAAGAAAGCCAGCGCGGCCAATAGCAAACTAAAGTGAATCGGCGTAGCTCGCGTAACCAATTCAAGTGAATGCTCAAAAACTTTGGTCGCATCGGTTAAAACGCGGCCTTGGCTGCGTTGAGCGATCGTCGCCAGCAAATTGGGGTTGGCTTGGCCTTGGCGATATTCAGGCGAATAGGGCACGATTACCCCTGCCGTTTCTTGAAACACCACTTGGCCATCGCGATTGCGTCCGCCCAATTGCAAAAAGTAGGTTCCCGCGCCAGGGCTGGCAATTCGGCCTTGATAGATGCCAGCACTCACTTCAACCAAGGTCAAGCCTGATTGCACCCCGCCATCGTTGACCACGTTGCCATCGATCATCAACCCAGTTAATGGAGCATCATTGGCATCGCGAGCATTTAAAATTATTTCCATCTCTGGGCCAACAAACGTTGTATTAATGCTAATTGTTTCATTGGAGATGACAGGTAGTGTCCAGCCAACAATTTGAGCCGCTAAGCGCTCGAATTGATCCCAGCGCACCAGATTTGCCCCCCATTTGCCTTTCATATCACTCATCCAAGCGACTGAACGACCCAAGCCATATTGCCATTGAGCCAAGAGCGGCGCATCTTCATCGGCCCACAACACCATATTGGCATTTTGCTTGGGCATCGTGCCGTTATAGCCCAGCAGTTGCGGCCAATTGGCGGTATTCAACTCGGCCATAATCACACTATCGCTACCAAGCAAAGGCAAGAAGGCTTTTTCAACAATATAGGGGGCTAGCGAAAGTTGGGCATCTTGCAGCACAATATCGGGCAACGATAATGCATCTTCAACTAAAAAATGCCGTCCACCACCAGCCACCGCCACATTATTCAAAAAGCCCACATCGCCACCATTGCCAATCGCAATCGTGCTGGTGGTAATGCCTAAACGCCGATGTTCATCGGTTAGACGCACAGCATTTTCTTGTTGCTGCGAATCCGAGCCATCAGCCAGCAAAATAATGTGGCGAATCGGGGCATTGCGGCCTTTAAGTACATTGCCAGCCGCAACCAACGAATCATGAACATTAATCCCGCCGCCGCCAGTCACGCCACGGGCGATAATCTCGCCTTGGGCAACTTCACGCTCCGAGCCAGCAACTGGCCCATATTGGTTTTGCACAGCGCTATCAAACGGCAACACGGTAATTTCATCAAAATCGCGCAGCAATTGTACTACTCGTGCCGCACCTTCAGAGGCCAAGGTTACTTTTTGGCGGCCACCAACGACTTCGCTCATACTGCCCGAGATATCAAAGATCACCGCGACGCTCACTGGCGGGTATTTTTCGCGATTGCGCAATTGCATTTCTACGGGCAGCAATTCTTCGATGGGGGTACTGGTATAGCCCCCAATGCCAAAGCTATTTTCACCGCCAAGCATCACAAAGCCACGCCCAAGATCGCGCACAAACGTTTGGAGTGCTTGCTGCGCTTCATCGGCAATCAGGCGTTCAGGCACATTCGCCAAGACAACTGCTTCGTAATCGGCTAAATCAGCGAGAGTTGTCGGAAGCCCAGTTGGACCAACCACAGTTACCTGTAATTTGGCAGCCTCTAGTGCTGGCGCAATATTTTCAGCATCGGCAGGATCGTTGGCAACGATCAGCACTTTGGGCGGGCCTTGCAAATTAACCAAAGCCGTGGCTTCATTATTTTGTTTGCGAATATCATTAGTTGGAATAATCTGGGCTGAAACTTTGTGAAAGCCCTGATCGTTCAAAACCACAGTTGAGGTATATTCCAAGGTGCCTTTGGGCAAGCTAAGGCTTGATTCGGCATATAATTGACGATCAACCAAAATCCGAATGGTAGCATCCTGAGCTTCGTTACTATCAATTTGGGCTACAATTTGTAATTCTTGGCCGATGCGGGCTTGGCCGGGCATGCGCAAAGCAGTAATTGCCACCTCAGCTCCGCCAATTTGGGCAATTTCCACCACATCGACGACAATCTGACGATCGTTGGCCAACTCAAGGGCTTTGAGCGATTGGCCGCTATTCTCGCCACCATCAGAGAGCAAAACTACCCGTTTTTGAGTATCAGCCGGAAACAGCGCAAAGCTCAGGGTCATAGCTTGTTCTAAATCTGTTCGTGCGGCGATTGGTACCGATTGAATGCGACTGAGCGTGCGTACTTCCGAGGGCAAGCGCTCGATCAAGGCATTTTGGCCAAACACAATAATCGCTGCTTGATCATCTTTGGGCATAGTTTGCAGCGCATCAGCAATAAATTGATCTTGCAAACTACGCTGATTGGGAGTGATCGAATCTGAGGTATCCACCAAAAAAATCGTGGTGAGTTGCTGCACGGGAGAGATGATTTGTGCGCCTGCCAGTGAGCCAATCAGGCTGATTAACAACAAACTGCGCAACAGCAATGAGCCAATTAACCGGCTACGTTGGAAACGCCGCCCGTTCATCCAGCCTAAGGCAATAACGGGTATAAGTAGTAATAAAAACCATAAATAGCTTGGCGCAACAAACGAAATCCCCATAGCAACACCTTTTAATCAAACTTCTCGATCAATCAATGTTGCTATGGTATCACGTTTGGCAAGCCTTGGCATTTTAGGCCTGTGCCAATTTAAGGCTTCTATATCATTGAAAGATTCATGCATTTTTTAAGGTCACCACCCATCCGCCCCGCCTCAAGGCGGGGAACGCAGGGTGTTTTCATCCCCCTGCACCCCCTAAAGCACAATCGGCGGCTCGAAGTGGAATATCGAAGCATCTCAAACTCTGGGTTTAGGAGCAATGCATAAATTTTATGATAATACAGGCACGCTTGGCAAGGGCTTGTTGCGGCGGGTAATCAGGATGCGATAGATCGTCATAAATACAACGCTCGCACCGGTGGCCCAATACCACAAACTCACCAATGGAGTGCTGGTATCAGTGCCGCTGAAAATGCCATGAGCCAAAACCATTAAAAATAGGCCAAAACTGGCGTAGTGAATCGCCCGCCAAGCGCCACGGCCAATCCAACGTTTGAGCCAAAAACTCACCGTCACCAGTGCCAAACCATACAACCCAAGCTGGCCTAAGCCAATCCACAATGGTTTATATTGGCTGCTAGCAAATGGCACAAGCAATTGTTTTAATGTGTAATTGCTATAGCCATCGCCTAGCAAAATCACCGTATGAAATAGACCAAAGCCAATCCCCAAGATACTAGCGTGCTGATGCAGATCGAGCATGGTTGGGCCGCCATTCCACAAACGCGCAACTTTACCCGTCAGCGAAAGCCCAAATAACATCGAAAGCCAGACCAAACTATAGGCCACCAAGCCACTTGAGCGCGAAAGATACCAAAAAGCTTTGGGTTGGTCACCAATCAACGAGCTGCTCAGGCCAGGAATCCAGCGCGGCATAACCAAAACTGCCGCCACAATCCCAATAATCAAGGCAATCATCAAGCTCATCAGGTTGGCGCTAACATCCTCAAGCATTTCTTCGGCGCTAGGAGTTGGCGCGTTTGGGGTAGCTTTGGCAATTGGCGTTGGTGCAGTGCTAGGCTGAGTTGTGCCAAGTGGTAAGGTTGCCACAACTTGACTTGTAACCACTGATTCGTTTTTTTGGGCGGCATTTTGGGCGCGAATCGCCGCCAACCGCGCGGCTTTGTCTTGAACCACAGGCTCGGTTGGCTCAATAGCTTGGGCTTTTTGGGCAGCATTTTTGGCGCGAATCGCCGCCAGGCGGGCGGCTTTATCAGTTTCTGAAGCACTCATCGAATTTACTCCCAACGATAACTATTAAAACGTTCGCTGCTATAGCTTTTGCCAGCGTGATCAAAGGCCAGTGCCGCAAAAGCAGGATGCTGATTAATCCAAGCCAAGCCATGTTCGATGCCCAGCAACACCACAATTTTGGCGGCAACTTCGGCTTGCACTGCGTTGGGCGCAATCACCGTGGCACTCAAAACATTGCTCGTGCTTGGTTCGCCAGTGCGTGGGTCGATGAGGTGATGTTGCCAGCGATCGCCTTTGCGCCAGCGCCGATAATCAACACCTGAGGTTGCTACACCACCAGTTGCAAACCAGATCATGGCTTCACGCTGCTGGGTGCGTGGGTTTGGCACACCGATCGCCCAAGCCAAACCATCTTGGCGCTGGCCTGCGGTTGCCAAATCGCCACCGACATCAACCAAGCAGGCCGCTTGAGTTGCCAATTGCTGAGCAGTTCGATCGGCGGCCCAACCCTTGGCAATACCACCCAAATCAAGGGCGGTATCACGGGCTAGTTGCACCAAACGACCTTGATCGCGGCGAGAAATTGCCAGCCATGCTTGTGGCTGATAGTGCCAAGCCTGTGGTTGGTTGACCGCGTTGCTCAACAATTCAAATGGGCGATCGTAGCCAGCGTGCACAAGCGCGGGCAGCAGAGTTGGCACAACTAAGCCTTTGCTCCAAGCGGCAGCATCGAGCGCCAAACCTAGCACTTCCCACAGGGTTTCGCTGACTGCCAGTGGCCGACCAGCCCGCTGATTGAGCCGCATCAATTCGCTATTTGGGCGAAAACGGCTTAGCGTTTGCTCCCAAGCCTCAAACCATTGTGGCACTGCCTCAAAATCGATTGACTGATCGCTAAGCACTGCCACTTCACAACCCATTGCCCGAAAGATCAATTCGCGCATACAGCACCTTTAACGTGATGAACGAGTGTTGCGTGATGGTGCAGCGGGAGCGGCTGGCGCTGGCGCTGGCACGGCGGTCGGTACGGGTGCAACTTGACGCGGTGCGGCTGGCTGCGGCGCTGCTTGACTGGGCACATTGCTGCTACCACCACCCGTTGCTGGCGCACTTGGCACACTTTGGTTGGGTGCACTTGGCTGGGTGCTACCGCCAGCACTATCATTGGGAATTCGAATAATTCGATGGCCATTGCGGGTCAGTGGTGCAACCGTTGGCAGCACAGGTAACTCAACTTGAGGCACTTCGGCTACCGCTACAATTGGCTCAGGCGTGGCAAGTTCGGCACTGAAATCGACCGCCTGTTGGTTGGAAAGCACTGCCCAGCCAGTGAGGGTCGCCGCAATTGCGGCAACACTCATGCTGGTATTGAGCATCAAACTGCTACGACGTTTTGGTGAATTGCTCATCGTGTTGTTTCCTTAGTTATCATCATCTTTTTTATCGTCGTCGTCTTTTTTATCATCGTCTTTGTGGTCGTCATTGTTGCCATTGTCATCGTTGCCGTTATCATCGCCACCACTATTGCTGTCACCACCATGGTCATCATTGGCATCATCGTTGCCATTGTCATCGTTGCTGCTACCAGACTCAACCTTGGCATAGACCACGCTGCCACTATAGGCATCGACATAGACCCGACTATCGTTGGCAAAACGCACTTCATAGACCAACGCGCCATGTTCTTCTTCCAGCTCGACTTTGACCACCGTGCCGCCGCCAAGGTAGGCCACTGCCGCACTCGCAGCAGTATCGGGCGAGATTGTGCTTGGAGCTGGCGCATTGGTTGGGGCTGGTACTTGAGTTGGCGGTGCAACCGCAGTATTGGCCAAAACCGCGCCAGTGTTGGCATCGATATAGACCACGCCGCGATCCAGCCGTGCTTCGTAAGCAGGTGTACCAGCATAATTAACTAACTCTGGCGTGGCCAATAAGCTGGCCCCAGGAGCAGCGGCCAAAGCCAATTGGCCAGCTCGATCGGGCGAAATGGCATATTGCGGCGCATTCGAGCGTTCAACCGGAGCTTGGGTTGGCTGAGCTGGAGCTTGCGCAACTGGTTGGGCTGCTGGCACTTGAGCAACTGGCTGTTGCGCCGGAGCAGGCTCACGCACGACAATTGGCTCTTGCAACCGGGCATTAGCTTCGTCGATCGTGCGGTTGGCTTCTTCGATCCGCTGGCTGGCTTCCAATAATTGTTGTTGATAGGCTTGATCGCTGGCCGTTGCAGTGGCCTGCGCATCACCATCGCTGATTACATTTGGTACAGTGTTATCCATCCCTGCGGCCAATTCAATTGGGCTAGGCTGAGCTAACGAACGAACCACGCCAACCACAATCGCCAAAACAAAGGTTGTCAGTACGGCGGCAAGTAAAAGTGCAAACTTGGGTTTCATCAGAGCCTCCTGTTGTTTGAATAACTGACCCAAGCATAGCAACTGTTTCTTGGAATATTCTTGACGAAGCTTGTGAATTTTCCAAGAATCTTCCAAGAATTAATTATTAGAGTAAGAGCATCACTTTTATGGTTTATCGGAGGTTGCTCATGACCGATCTAGCCCAATATCACCCATTGTTGGTTCATGCTCCATTGATGCTGTTGCCCACTGCGATTTTATTGCGCGTGTTACACTTGATTTGGCCCAAAGCTGGCTTTCGCTTAACGGCGATCGTATTGTTAGTTGCAGGCATTGGGCTGGGGATTTTATCCGAGGAAAGTGGCGAGGCAGCTGAGCATGTCGCCGAAGCACGATCGGCCAATGTTGAAGATATTCAAGCAACTGGCACAATTCCGGAAATGTTTGGCGAAGGCTCACTTTTAGAAACCCATGCCTCCTTGGCCGAAACAACCGTCATCGTCTTTATGTTGTTGCTGATTAGCGAAGCGATGTTGCTATTCCTAAGTCAACCATTGTTCGCCCGCTGGCGCGGATCTTTCAGCTTGCCAAGCGGCTTGCACAAACCCTTGGAAATTGGCTGGGTGGTCGTTGGGGTTGCCGCAATTGCCTTGGTGGTTTTAACAGGCCATTATGGTGGTAAGCTGGTCTATGAGCATGGGATTGGCGTTTCATTGAGTGCAATGCAATAAGGAACGAGCATGCGGGTGTTGCTAATTGAAGATGATCGCAAATTGGCCCGCTTGATCGAGCGAGCACTACGCGACGAACATCATCAGGTCGATGTGGCTTACGAGGGCGATAGTGGCTTGGATATGGCGCTGCATGGCATGTATGATGTAGCGGTGATCGATTGGATGCTGCCTGAGCGCGATGGCCCCAGCATTTGTCGGGCAATTCGCGCCGCCAAACTTACTACCAGCTTACTCTTATTGACCGCACGGAGCCAAATTGAAGATCGGGTTGCAGGCTTGGATAGCGGAGCCGACGATTATTTGAGCAAGCCGTTTGCCTTTGAGGAATTGTTGGCGCGAGTACGGGCTTTGGGGCGGCGCTTCAATAGCAATCTGAGCAGCGAAGAATTACGCTCAGGCGAGATTGTGCTTGATCTGCGGGCGCACACGGCGCGGCGAGCCAATCAGCAACTCGATTTAACCGCCACCGAATGGAATTTGCTCGAATGTTTGATCCGCAATAGCAACCAAGCCCTAAGTCGCCAACAATTGCTCGATTATGTCTGGTCGTATGAGCGCGATGTTCAACCGTCAATGGTTGATGTCTATATCTCGTATTTGCGGCGCAAACTTGAGCAACCAACCAAACGTGACCCAATTCAAACCGTGCGCGGGGTTGGCTATCGTTGGGTGAGCGACCATGCTTAATCGATTGCGTTGGCGCTTAACCTTAATTTATGCTTGCACAGCCTTGCTGCTGTTGGCGGCAGTTGGCGGTAGCGTTTATTGGATGACCGTGCGCTATTTTCGCTTTGCTACCGAACGGGCCTTGCTTGAACGCATGACCTTGGAATTTGAGCAATTGGCAGCGCCCTTGCCGCCCGCCCTGCAAGCCTATCGCCCCCAGCAATTGCCCGATGAACGGCCCGTTGATAATGGAACACTGGCTAGCACGTTCGTTTTTACCATCGACCAAAACGGCCAAGTCTTCAACCCAAACCCGTGGAACCCGCCAATTCAGCCTGATCAAGCGGCGATTGAGGCCGCCAAGGCTGGCAAACTTGATCTGCGCACCATCAACTTGGCTGATGGAACTCAAGTCGCTTTGTTGACTGAAAAATTGACTCGCAGCGATGGCCCAGCTTTTTTGCAAGTTGGGCGGGTGCTCAACGAGCAAGAAGCCGCCTTGAGCACCTTGTTAAAAGGCTTGGTGGCTTTATGGGCTGGAAGTGTAGTGGTTTTGGGCTGGTTTGGTTGGTGGTTGGCCGGGCGATCGTTGCGGCCAGCCCAACAAGCTTGGGAACGCCAACAAGCGTTTATCGCCAATGCCAGCCATGAACTGCGTGCTCCTCTGACCTTGATGCGAGCCAGCAGCGAAATTGCCCTGCGCGAATCGACCGACCCTGCCGAGCAACAAGAATTGCTTGAAGATATTTTGGCCGAAACCTATCACATGGCACGTTTGGTTGAAGATTTGCTGTTGCTCTCGCGGCTTGATGCTGCCAAAACCCATCTTCAGCGCGAAACGATCGATCTGGCTGAGTTATGCCAGGATGTGGCTAAGGATGCTGGACGCTTGGCACACGATGCTGGGGTGGAGGTTCGTGTGGCGCATGCCGAGGGTCAGATCAAAGTTGATCGCACCCGTTTGCGCCAAGTGTTATTAATTTTGCTGGATAACGCAATTGCCCATACGCCGCGTGGTGGGAGCGTAGTGATCCATGCTGAACGCAAGCAAACTAGCTATCAAATTAGCGTAATCGACACGGGCAAAGGCATTGAGCCTAAACATCTCAAGCATATTTTCGAGCGTTTTTATCGGGTTGATAGCGCTCGGATCGCTGGCGGACGTGGTAATGGGCTTGGTTTATCAATTGCTCAAGCGCTGATTCAAGCCCACAATGGCACGATTGAGGCCCAAAGCAACGTGGGCACTGGCACAACAATGTTGATCAACTTGCCAAAATAAGCTATCACAAAATCAAAGCCCACGCTCATAGAGCGCGGGCCAATAGGCTGATGCTGATTCATTGATCATCAACTACAGCCAAGCCACCAACACATAGTAAACCAAGGGTGCAGTGAACAGCAGCGAATCAACCCGATCGAGCAAGCCGCCATGGCCAGGAATCAGGTTGCCTGAATCTTTGACTCCGGCTTGGCGTTTTAACAACGATTCGGCCAAATCGCCCAGCGTACCACCGCCCGCCCCAATCACGCCCAAAATAATTGCTTGAACCAAGGTCAATGGCATGCCTAAAAGCGCGACAATCCCAATTCCGGCGGCAATTGAAGCAATTGTACCGCCAACAAAGCCTTCCCAGGTTTTTTTGGGGCTAAGCACTGGAGCCAATTTGTGTTTACCAAAGGTGCGGCCAGCAAAATAGGCTCCAGTATCCGAAGCCCAGGTAACGGCGAAGGTAGCGTAGATCCAAGCAGCCCCCGTTTCAATATTGAGCGAACTGAGCGGGCCGCCGTTGAGGGCTGGGCTAGTTGCGGCGCGGAGTAAGACAAAATGGCTGAGCATTGCACCAGCATAAATTGCGCTACCCAAACTAGCTGCCCAAGCGTCAAGTGCGCCCGTGCGTTCACGCCGACTAATTTCATAGATCAAACTAGCCATTGCGCCCAAGGCCACGACGGCTCCAGTTAAGTTAACCTTAGTTTGTGGTTGAGCTACAGCCGCAGCCACAAAGGCCAAACCAAGGCCAATCGCTAATGGCAAACGCGGATGATAGCCACCAGCTCGCAAAATCCGCTGAATTTCATAGATGCCGATCACGACTGCGGCGGCAATTAGGCCAGTTGTCCACCAACCGCCCAACCACACAATGATCAATACGACTGGAGCTAATACCAAAGCGCTTGCAATTCGCGTGCCCAACGTGGCCTCCTCTATGGGTTTTATAGGCTGAGAACGTTGGTTAGCATACCACGAATTAACGTCCCCAAAAATGCAACACAATATCTTGATCGAAGGTTTTTTGGCCATAATCGTGCAATATTCGCAAGATTTGTGCCCGATGATCGGTTGCATGGTTGGCAATCTGGACTAAAACCTGCCAGCGGGCCAAATTCATACCTGGCAATACATCGTCCAATTGCTCATCGCTCAATTGCTCAATATAGCTGGTTACTTGGCCGCGCATCTGATTAAATACGTCGCGCACGCTGGCAATCGTCGGATATTCCAAGGGATCAAGATGTTTTGGCCGCTCACCCGTTTGCAACCCTGTGAGCCATGCCCGTTCGACGCTGGCAATATGCACCAAATGATTGCGCAACGAGCCCTGTGAGTAGGGGTAATCGGCGCAAAATTGTTCGTCGCTCAAGCCCTCAATGCTACCCCATATCCGTTGATCAAAATCGGCATTGTAGGCAAATAAACTTTTGATAATCGTCAGTGCTTGCATTACACACCTCAACCTAAAATAATTCAGCTTCATCTTAGCATAGTTGCCCTTTTTGTGAACATATGTACGCAATTAATTTATTTTTCAGGCTCTGCTTAAAATGGAATTCGCAAAAGATCTCGCATATGGCTGCTTACCCAAAATCGTCCTTTAGGGGGTGCAGGGGGATGAAAACACCCTGCGTTCCCCGCCTTGAGGCGGGGCGGAGGGGTGGTGATCATCAAAACCTAGAAAGGCGTTAACGTTGGCCTATGCCCTAAGAAAGCATCATTCATTGGACTGATGGAAACGTTCTCGGAACGATTATAATGCGCATATTGGCATATCATGGTTTTTGCAAGCAAAGCTAGGCAGGTTATGGAGCAGCAGGACATCAACGCCAACGTGCGGCATAATGTGGTCGTGAATGTGGCCGATGGAGCATTTTTTGGGGCAGCCACGGGCATCGCCTCGTTTGTGACGGTTATTCCGCTATTTATGCATACCTTGACCGATTCGGCCACCTTGATTGGCTTGGTTTCGGCAATTCACTCGGTTGGTTGGCAGTTGCCCCAATTATTAACGGCGCGGCGGGTTGCCTCGCTACGTCGCTACAAACCCATGGTGCTGCTGATGACAATCAACGAGCGCTTGCCATTTTTTGGCTTGGCCCTGATTGCCTGGTTTGCTGCTGATTTGGGCCGCGAATTAGCCTTGTGGCTAGCATATATGTTGTTGATTTGGCAGGGCTTGGGTGGTGGCTTAACTGCGACTGCTTGGCAAACCATGATCGGCAAAATTATGCCACATCGCTGGCGTGGCACATTCTTTGGGGTCCAATCCGCCGCCGCCAATTTACTCGCCAGCATTGGCGCGGTTGCGGCGGGCGTAATTTTGGATAAACTGCCCTCGCCGATTGATTTTGTGGTCTGTTTTGGGGTTTCAGGTGTGGCGATGTTTATTTCGTGGTCGTTTTTAGCTTGGACTAAAGAACCAAGCCGCGAGCCAGAACATACTCATGGCAGCCAACGCGATTTTTGGGCCAGCATTGCCAATATTCTCAAGCGCGATCGTAATTTTCGCTGGTTTTTGGCTTCGCGCATTATCTCGCAGCTTGGCTTGATGGCAACCGCTTTTTTTACAGTGTATGCGGTGCAACGCTTTGGGCTTGATGATCAGACCGCTGGAATTATGACCGCACTCTATTTAATCATCCAAACTGTCGCCAACCCAATCATGGGCTGGCTCGGCGATCGGATTGGCTATCGGCGGGTGATGGAAGTAGGCGCACTGTTGGCCTTAGGTGCTGGCCTAGGTGCGTGGCTCGCGCCAGCTTTGGGTTGGTTTTATCTGATTTTCGCGATTGCGGGAGTTGCCAACGTCGCCTTTTGGACGATGGCTATGGCTATGACCTTGGAATTTGGCAGCCTTGCTGAACGCCCCAGCTACATTGGTTTAGCCAATACTTTGACCGCTCCAGCAACTTTAGTCGCACCGTTGATTGGCGGTTGGTTAGCCGATTCAGCAGGCTATAATTATACGTTTGCGGTGGCGGCGGCTGGTGGTTTGCTAACGTGGCTAATTCTACGCTTCGCTGTACGCGATCCACAATCTGTCACGTATAGCGAAGCTCATGCCGAGCCACAAGTAGTTGTGGTTTCGTAAGGAATTATTTTTTATCCACGAAGGACACGAAGCGCACGAAGTTTGGTTTCGTGGTTCTTCGTGTCCTTCGTGGATCAACTCATCCTCGGCGGGCTAACTCAGTGGCAATTGGCAAGGTTACCCAGAAGGTTGTGCCACGGCCAAGCGTGCTGGTGGCCCAAATTCGCCCGCCATGCAACTCGATCAAGGCCTTGGTGATTGATAAGCCTAAGCCTGTGCCGCCAATTTTGCGAGTCGTCGAGTTATCGACGCGGAAAAAACGCGTAAACAGCTTGGGCAAATCTTCTTCGGAAATACCCATACCTTGGTCGCGCACCGCAATAATCACCGAGCGCTCGTTGGGCAAGGGCGGCGCACCAGGCGGAACTTTACGCAATTCACGTACAATCAAGGCTACTTGGCCGCCATTGGGCGAATATTTGATCGCATTCGAGAGCAGGTTGGTCAAAATCTGACGCACTTTATCTTTATCGGCAAAGATTGGCGGAATGCCTTCGGGAATATCAATTAACAAACGATGCTTTTCAGACAATGTTTCGTTAAGTTGCTTGGTAATTTCACGAATAATTTGGTGCAGCGACACCACCCAACGATTCAGCTTGATCTGGCCTGCATCCAAACGCGAAAGATTCAGCAGATCATCGACCATCTTCGAGAGTTGGTTGGCCTGATCATAGACGGTTTGGACGAACTCTTGACGTTCAACTGGCTTGAATTCACGCGCTAACAGCAACTCGGTATAGCCCAAAATCGAGGTTAGCGGGGTACGCAATTCATGCGATACCACCGACACAAACTCGTTTTTCATCTTGTCGATTTCACGCTCGCGGGTCACATCTTCAATCACCACCAAGCGCCCAGTAATTTGGTGCTGAGCATCTTTAACTGGGGTTGAACGCAATTTTAAATCTTGAAGTGGTTCGCTCAAACGCAGCGCTAATTCGAGGGTTTCGTCAGGTTGAGCTTGGCATTCAGCAAAAAAATCGGTCAATTCCAAGGGATGCGACAGCCGTTTGAGCAGCAAGGGCAAAATATCCCACGGCAAATAGAGCGCAGTTTCATCGGCGGGCTGCTCAATTTGCCAAAGTTGATACCAGGCGGGATTGGTGCGTAAAATTCGGCCTTCGCCATCAGTCAAGGCCAAGCCCAGCGGCAAACTAGCCAAGGTTTGTTGCAATTGCATGCGGGCTTCGAGCAATTCGCTATAACTGGTTGCCCGTTGTAATGGCCGCGCCGCCACATCAGCCAAAGCCTGAATAAAATAAAGATCGCGGGTTGTAAAGATTGGCTCACGATTGGTCGAAAGCACCAGCACCGCCCATGCCTCGCCCTCGACCCGCACGGGCACGACGATTTCGGCTCGCACATCGGGGGTAGAAAGTTGCCATTCGCTATCGTGGGCAATATCGGTCAACAAGGCGGCCTTGCCAGTGCGTGCCACCCGCCCGACCACCCCAACATTCCAAGGCCACGATGTTCGCTCACTAATTCCAGCGGTTGGCGGGTAGCCTTGCGAGGCAATCAAACGATATTCGCCATGCTCACGATCAACCAAGTTAATCGCGCCAGCGCTGGCTTTGACGCTGTGGATGGCCCGTTGCAAGAGCGTTGTCAACAACGTTGTCACATCAGGCGCAATTTCTAAATCGTGGGTTAATGCCCGTACATCAAGCTGCTGTTCGCTGCTGGTATGATGAATCGGTCGCCCCCAGTGGGCTTCGCCGATCGCGGTGGCCAGTAAGGGCAGCAAATTGCTCAATAAGGTGCGTTCGCTGGCGCTAAATGTACCATTACGGCGGGCTTCCAACACGCCCCACAAGCGGCCTTCCCACTGAATCGGCAGCCCCAAATAACATTGCATATCGGCTTGCCATTCGCTAGCAACAATTGCGCTGGTGGTAAACGGGCTGGGTGGCAAGGCTGGAGCTGTGTGTTGATCGATCACGACTGGTTGTCGCCGCCGCACCACCTGCATCATGCGAGTGTTATCCCAAACGGCGCTGGTACGATGCAACGGCAAAACCACTTGCGGACGAGCATCAGGCTCGTTTAATAAGGTTAAGCGTAAATCAAGCTGAGGATAGCTATCCGCCAACAGCCCAAAACAATGCTGCATGCGCTGCTCAAAAGGTGTGGTTGCAAGCAAGGTTTGGGCTAGGCTACTAAATAAAGCAAGCGTTGACATAGAATCCTCAAGGCTGTAAGTTGACTCACATTTTAGTGGGCATTCGGAATTTGGTGACCCTGCTCGAACAATTCGCTAGCCGCCAAGGCCGCGCCGATAATTCCAGCGTTATTTTGCAGTGTGGCTGGAACGAGTGGCGCTTTGGTTTGCAAATACTGGCCAAATTTATCGAAGCGTTTACTGACCCCACCACCCATAATCAACAAATCGGGTGAAAAGAGTGCTTCGATGCGAGCTAAAACCTCGTTAACTTTCTCGGCCCATTTCGGCCAATCCCAGCCTTTTTCCTCGCGCACGCGATCCGAAGCGCGATGTTCAGCATCTTTGCCGCGAATTTCTAAGTGGCCCAGCTCAGTATTTGGCACCAACAAACCTTGGACGAACAAAGCGCTGCCAATGCCTGTGCCAAAGGTCAACATCATCACCACGCCGTTATGTTCTTTGCCCGCGCCATATTTCATTTCGGCCAAACCCGCCGCATCGGCATCGTTGAGCATATGAAACGGGCAACCAGTCGCTTGCTCAAACAATTGATCAGCATTTGCGCCAATCCAAGTTTGATCGACGTTGGCAGCGCTGAGGGTATAGCCATTTTTGACGATTGCCGGAAAGGTGCAACCAATCGGGCCATGCCAATTTAATTGTTGAACTAATTGCTGAACCGTTTGTGCAACTGCCTCGGGGGTTGCTGGTTGGGGCGTGCTAATGCGCAGGCGCTCGCCAATCATCGTGCCTTGGGCGACATCGACCAGCGCCCCTTTGATGCCTGAACCACCAATATCAATGCCCAAAATTGCCATTGCCCTACCTCACTACTAGCCATGAATTGCTCTATTGTACTACGCTTGCAGCGCAATACCTGCCATGGTGGATTACCAAATGCCAACAATTGGGGCGAGGATGAAAATCAAAAGGCAAAAGGCAAAGGTCAGAAGGAGGCTATTGATGCCCTCACCCCAACCCCTCTAATCCCTCTCCCACTGCGGCGAGCGAGGGGCGTTTGGTTTGGTGGTTCCCCCTCGCCTGCTGGGAGTTTAAGGGCGGACAGGTGTGCCGCATGAGGGTCCACAGAACGACCTCGGGTGGTATACTGGATGGTGCAACCCTATCCGTTAACCAACCGAGGTCGTATGCCGAGTAT
>NZ_DOPT01000001.1:0-44527 GCF_003512625.1 Herpetosiphon sp.
TGCACCGCACAAACAGGGTTCGCCAGCACTATCACAAATTGGGCAATACCATCACATCATAGAGTTCTGGTTTTTGCACCAACTGCATACACATATTATCGACAATCCGATCATCGAACTCGATATCGGGATACTCTTTGGCGACTTCACGGGCAACTTCTAAGAATAAGCCATCGCTGAACTTCATAATATTGGCTTTATGCACTGCCGTGACTTTTTTGCGTTTGTTGGCGCGGGCATATTCAAAGGCAAAGCGCACAATTCGCTCTGAGCCAGGCACCGACATGGGCTTGATTGAGATACCACCTGGCTCTTTGATCAAGGCATTTGGGCGTTTTTGCAGCAACCAGTTGCGCAATTCGGCTACTTCATCAGTGCCACGCTCAAACTCGATCCCAGCGTAGAGATCTTCGGTGTTTTCGCGCACAACCACAAGATCGATGTTTTCAAAGCGCGAGCGCACGCCAGGGTAGGAACGACATGGCCGAACACAGGCATAGAGGTCGAGTTCTTTACGAATCGCCACATTGACTGAGCGAAAACCTGTGCCAACGGGGGTGGTAATCGGCGCTTTTAACGCCACTTTGGTTGAACGAATTGATTCGAGCACGGAATCGGGCAATGGAGTCCCTAATTGCTCCATTACATCGACCCCTGCATCCTGAATATCCCAATCAAAAGCCACGCCTGTAGCTTCTAAGACCCGGCGTGTAGCTTCGGCAAGTTCTGGTCCTGTTCCGTCACCACGAATCAAGGTAACCCGATGAGCCATTGATTGATCCTTTCGATTCAAAAGCCCCTGCATTTGTACGGTCGAACCGTAGCAGCATTATAGCATCCTGCGGGCTGAAGCGACAAAAAAGGGATGAGCATTTGCTCATCCCTTTGATCAAGCTTGGTTTGTTAACTATTTCTGGAAGAAATCGATATTGCCTTCGCTGGCTAGCCCATCGCCACGGCCTAATGAACCGCTGGTGGTTCGCGCTTGACGCATGCTTAAGGTCGAGACACTGGTCACACTATTGCTGCGCATACGCAAGAAGGCATAGGCTTCACGGCCACTTTCACTGGTGGAATAGATTTCATAAATACCTGGATCGAAGGAATTGTTTGGCACAAAGCGAATATTGGCATAATCGATTGAGCCATTACCATCAGCATAAACGCCAATAACTTCGGTTACGAGTTCGTCATATTCGTTGAGTACACCAACCGCAACTACTTCGCCTGGAACAAACCCGCCTGCATAGAAGTTGTAAATCGTATCCTGCCGACCTTCACGAGGGTCAACCCGTGCATTATAGTCGGCGGGCAGTGGCTGCTCAGGTGCTCGGGTAACTTCAAAATAGCCAATGCTGGCATGGCCGCTGAGCCGACCTTGGGCGGTAATCGCCCAAACCCCAACTCCTTGGCTGATTGTGACATAAATACCTGATGAGGTTAACGACCCATCGATATCAGCATAGGTTGTTGAATTGGCCGGGTAGACTGTACCATCAGGTGAGGTCAACCACAAAACCACTTCTTCACCGGCGACAAAGCCAAAACCATTGAAGCCAAAGGTTGTCCCTTCAGGCCCAGAGCTTGGCGTAACGATCGCATCTTTGCTTGGTGGCAACCCAGGTGCGCCAGGAGGGGTACTGCCTGGAGGGCTGCCTGGTGGCAATGGCGTGGTTAACTCGCGGGGAGCCAACCGCCGACCTAGATCGCTGACGACAACCCGTTGCCCCGCAGGGTAATCGGGCCAAAATTCAAAGCGAGCACGCTCGAAATATTGAACGATATGCCATTTGTTATCCGAAGCGAGAATTTCATCCATTTCTTCGCTAATTGGATAGCCAAATACGCCTAAACCACCTTTGGTTTCCCAAATGGTTTTGAACCCCCACATAATCATATGGCTGGTTTCGGGGAAGTAGCGGTGGTTGGCATCGTTTTCGCGGGGCGGGATTTGCGGAAACACCCGATTAACGGTTGCTTCACGCCCCAAAAGCCCTAACTCGACTGAGCCATTGCTGGCTAACTCAAAGCGAGCACGTTCAAACCATTGAATGGTTTTGCCCTGTGCGTTGCGATATTCTTCAGTGATGGGGTAGCCAAAAATTTGTAAGCCGCCGTTGGCATTCCAGTAATCGCGGAAACCACCACCAAGGTAGTGACCGGTTTCAGCATAATAAGTTGGTGGGTCGGCAGCATTAGAAGCTTGGGGTCGGGCGACAACCAGCGTTAAAAGCATTACTAGAATGATTAATGCCATGCTGCGCCGCACGGTCGAACGTGGGAGCATACCTCCTCCTTAGGATTAATCTAAAATGAGAAACTCAAATCTGAGTATACCGATAGTTAGGGCTTTTGGCAAGTCTCGATCCGACGGTTTAGTGCTTGGGTTGCGGGATTAACCCGCTTTTGCGATCTTCCTTTAATTGCTGCAAAATCGGGCTTAGCCAGATCTTGTATGATAAAGCTTGTTTTGCTGGCTAGCCTGCTTGTATGCGACCTAGCATAGTTGCCAAGGAGTTACCATGACGGTCGATTTAGCGCCATTTCGTAGTCACTTTCCAGCGTTAACCCAGACTCACGCGGGGAAACCCTTAGTTTTTTTTGATAATCCTGGTGGAACCCAAGTGCCCCAACAAGTGATTGGCCAGATGACCGATTATTTGCGGCGTTCGGTTGCCAATACCCATGGTGCTTTTATCACCAGCCAGCGCACCGATGCCGTCATTGACGAATGTCATGCAGGGTTGGCGGCCTTGCTTGGCGGTGAGCCAGATGAAATTGTGCTGGGAGCCAACATGACTTCGCTCACATTTGCACTCAGTCGTTCACTAGCTCGCGAATGGCAAGCTGGCGATGAGATTATTCTGACCACGCTTGACCACGATGCCAACGTTACGCCATGGCTGCTGGCTGCTGAAGAACGTGGGGTTATCGTACACTTTGTGGATATTAATCCTGTTGATTGCACCCTGGTGATGAGTGACTTTGAGCGCTATCTTTCGCCGCGCACTAAATTGGTGGCCGTTGGTTGGGCCTCAAATGCCTTTGGCACAATTAATGATGTTCAAACGATTGTCAAACAAGCCCATGCTGTTGGTGCTTTGTGTTTTGTTGATGCGGTTCAGAGCGTGCCCCACATTCCATGCGATGTCAAAGCGCTTGATGCCGATTTTGTGGCATGTTCGGCCTATAAATTTTTTGGGCCGCATGTTGGGGTGCTCTGGGCCAAACGCGAACATCTAGAGCGCCTGTTTGCTTATAAAGTGCGACCTGCCCCCGAAACTTTGCCTAGTCGCTGGGAAACTGGCACGCAAAATTTTGAAGGCCAAGCGGGCATCAACGGAGCCTTGGAATATCTCGGTGGCTTAGGTGTGGGTTATATGGAGCGCTACGATCAGCTGCTTGGCGAAACGGTTGGTCAACGGGCCGTCTTGTTGTCCGCAATGCATGCGATTGCTGAAGCCGAGCAGAGCCTTGGCCAATATTTGATTCAAGCGTTGCAAACGCTTAAAGGTGTGCAATTGTATGGCATTTTGGAGCCTGAACGTGGCCATTTGCGCGTACCCACCGTGGCATTTCGCAAGGCTGGAGTTACGCCCCAAGCAATTGCCAAAACCTTTGGTAATGAGGGAATTTGTGTTTGGGATGGCCATTATTATGCCTTGCGAGCCGTCGAACGCTTAGGCTTGCTTGATCAAGGGGGGATGGTGCGGGTTGGTTTAGCCCATTACAACACGCGCACTGAGATTGATCGTATGCTGAATGTGCTTGAATCAATTTAGTGGTGAATGGGCCGCTCGCTAAAATCGCAGTCCCACACTTAATCAATGGAGTGTGGGACTGTTGCAGATCGAAAGTTAAATATGTTTGGCTTTGGTTTGTTCTTGGCGGGCTAATTCGCTGCGAACGGCAATCAATTCGCGGAAGGCTCGCAAAATCACGCTCAATTTGGCTCCGGTCGGGTTGCCTGCTACCCGTGGGCGATGGCCATTGATCGCAACTTCTTCAAAGCGAAAGCCAGCCCGTTTGGCGCGAACCAAAAATTCGGCGCTAAACGTAGCCCCACGTGATTGAACCTCAGTTTTGAGCGTATCAACGACATGGCGTTGCATCAATTTAAAGGCGCAATCAATATCGCGGGCGGTATAGCCAAACAACAAGGTGACCAGACGGCTCCAGCCCCAACCGTTTAAGCGGCGCATCAGCGGGTCGCGGCGTGGTGAGCGATAGCCAACCACCAAATCGGCTTGATCAATTTTGGCCAGCAATTTGGGTAACTCACCAAGGTCAAATTGACGATCAGCATCAGTAAAAAAGACCAAATCGGTTTTTGCGCTGGTCAAGCCTGTCCAGACCGCAGCGCCATAGCCTTGGTTCACCGCATGATCGACCAACCGAACATGCGGATAGCGGGCTTCTAGGTCACGCACAACCGCCGCAGTATTATCGCGGCTCCCATCGTTGACGACAATAACTTCATAGGCGCGGCCAAGGCTTTCGAGGGTATTGACCACTTCCTCAACCATGGCCGGAATATTTTCAGCTTCGTTATAGGCGGGTAAGGCCACCGTGATGCTTTTCACGTTGAGAACTCCCATTGTTCGCAGATAGGGTTAAGTGCAGCCCTCCACGCATGGGCTTGCAAGCAACTATTGTAGCATAAAGCCTTTAACCGCAATAAAAACGAACATATGTGTTTGCTTTTAAGGTTTTTAAAGGTATACTTAAGTTTAGGGTAACTGATAGTAGCTTTTGGGCGATTACAAAGGAGTTAAAGCGATGTGTGGACGCTATTCGATCACTGCGAATGGGCAGCAAATTGCCTTACGTTTTGGGGTGCAAGTGGCGGGCGATTGGCAAGCTCACTATAATGCAGCGCCAAGCCAGAATTTACCAGTTATTCTCAATCGTGATCCGCAAAGTGTGCAATGGTTACGTTGGGGTTTAGTGCCACATTGGGCCAAAGATCCCAGCATTGGGCATAAAATGATTAATGCTCGCGCCGAAACACTCCTAGAAAAACCTAGTTTTCGCGAGCCATTGCGCAAACGTCGCTGTTTGGTGCTAGCCGATGGCTATTATGAATGGCAGGCAACTTCCAATGGCAAGCAACCCATGCGCTTTG
The DNA here is from genome assembly GCF_003512625.1 of Herpetosiphon sp. Classification (NCBI taxonomy): domain Bacteria; kingdom Bacillati; phylum Chloroflexota; class Chloroflexia; order Herpetosiphonales; family Herpetosiphonaceae; genus Herpetosiphon; species Herpetosiphon sp. Next base: position 5,126 of record NZ_DOPT01000001.1, read on the forward strand.
TGCTCGAAGATGCTCAACCATTTGCCATGGCAGGTCTGTGGGAAGAATGGAACGCTGGCACTACTCCCCTAGCCACGTTTACCGTGATTACAACCTCGGCTAATTCGATGGCGGCAGCGGTGCATAACCGCATGCCGGTGATTCTTGAGCCAGAAACCGAGCGTGATTGGCTCAATCCTAATGCTGATGTGGCTGATCTGCTGCCGTTACTAACGCCGTTTGCTGGTGAAAAAATGCAGGTTTACCCAGTTTCAACCCGCCTGAACTCGCCAAGTAACGATGACTCAAGCTTAATTGCGAGAGCTGCAATTTAAGTGGATTGAAGGCTGATTGGCGCTAAAATACTGGCCTCAGCATTTGCGTAGGACTATGGTACGGGCTATACTAGGAGCAAGCGTAATTCGCGCGATGATTTCACGGGCCTAGGAGTTGCTCCATGCAAGCACGCTGGTTTGCTTATGTGCCGCCGTATCTTGTCCCACGATTGCTTGATCAACGGGCCTCTTCTGCAACCCAAACGACCAAACATGGCCAAGCTGTGGTGCTTTTCGCCGATATCGCGGGCTTTACGCCTCTCAGCGAGGCGCTTGGTCAACACGATTCGCATGGAACTGAAACCCTAACCCGCTTATTAAATCGCTGTTTTGCCCCATTAATTGATGTGATCGAGCGCTTTGGCGGCATGATCAGCACATTTGGCGGCGATGCCATTACGGCGTTGTTTCCGATTAATCAGCCGCAACGGACTCAACGGGTCGCTGCTCGCGCTGTTCGTTGTGCCCTCGAAATGCAAAGCCTGATGGAGCAATTGGGCGCAATCGAAATTCAAGCAACCAAATGGCGTTTGACCCTCAAAATTGGGATTGCCGCAGGCCATGTGCTCTATACCACGGTCGGCGATCCGACGAAGCGCTGTGTTGCGGTGGTGGGTGGCTCGGCGTTGTTACGCTCTGCCGAGGCCGAAAATCAGGCTCGTTCTGGCGATGTGATTATTGATTATGCCTCGTTGGATTGCGAGCAGTTCAAGCGTGAAACGCTCGATCAGCGTTTTGCCAAGGTGCTTGGGCTTGAGCAAAGCGTGCGGGCGCAGCCAATTCGCTGGCCTGAACCAATCACCCCGCATCCACCTGCCCAATTCGATGCCTACTTGCACCCCACAATTGCCCAACAAGTGCGTGAAGGTCGTACCGCGTTTATCAACGAGCGCCGCTCAGTTACGCTATTGTTTGTCAATTTCGATGCCCCCGATTATGATCGTGATCCATTTGCCGCCGAACGGCTCAACCATTACTTTCGCGAAGTGCTGCGGATCGTCGAGCGCTATGATGGCTATCTGAATAAAGTTGAAATTGGCGATAAAGGTAGTAGCTTTTTGGTGCTGTTTGGTGCACCAGTTGCCCACGAAAATGATAGTGATCGGGCGGCGCACTGTGCCTTAGAGCTTCGCGCCTTACCTGAGTTTGAGGCTCGTATCGGCATCAACACAGGATTTGTCTTTTGTGGCTTGATTGGCTCGGAGCGTCGCCAAGAATATACCGTGATTGGCGATACAGTCAATTTGGCGGCGCGATTGATGCAGCAAGCTGGTCAAGGCCAAATTTTGCTGACCGAAGCTACCCAAGAAACCCTTAGCTCAACCTTTTTAACTGCGCCTTTGCCAGCCGTTCGAGTCAAAGGCCGCAGCGAATTGGTCGAGTTACACGAATTAACCGATTTACGCCAGACGGCGATTCGTGGCCAAGAGCCAATTTATGCTTTGCCAATGGTCGGGCGCAGCCAAGAGTTACAATCTGTCGGCGAATTGCTGAGTCGCATCAAGCAGGGCCATGGCCAAGTGTTGGGGATTACGGGCGAAGCTGGCATGGGCAAATCGCGGCTGGTGGCCGAAATTCGCCGGATTGCGCGGGCGCAACGAGTGGCGGTGTATAGCGGCGAGTGCCTTTCGTATGGCACAACCATTAGCTATTTGTTGTGGCATAATTTGTGGCGCTCGTTTTTTAATGTTGATCCTGAGTGGCCGCTCGATTTGCAAATGTTGCAGTTGCGGGCGCAATTAGCCCTGATCGATCAAGATTTATTAGATTGGATGCCGCTGCTGGCGAGCGCTCTACGCCTGCCGATTCCCGATCAATCCTTGACCAAATTGCTGGATATTAAGTCGCGCAAGATGCTACTAGAATCGCTGCTGGTGGATTGTTTGCGCTACCGTGCCAATGAAACGCCGTTATTACTGGTGCTCGAAGATTGCCATTGGATCGATTCGCTCTCGAACGATTTGTTGGCGCGAATTACTAAGGCGATTCGCGATGTGCCCGTGCTGATTGTGCTGGCCTATCGACCTTCCGCCGAGCGTGATCAAACGATGTGGCACGAGTTACGCCAGCTTGAACATTGGCACGAAATCGAATTACAAGAATTTACGCTCGACGAAACTGCTGAATTAGTGCGACTCAAAATCAAACAACTGCTCGGCAATCGCCAAGCACCATCAGAGCAGTTGGTTAGCAAACTGACCGATCGGGCGCAGGGCAACCCATTTTATATTGAAGAATTGATTAATTTGGTGGTTGAACGCCAGCCCGATTTGAGCGATCCCAAGGCCGTGGCTCAACTGGAGTTGCCCGATAGCTTACACCGCTTGATTATCAGCCGGATCGACCAACTTGAAGAGGCGACCAAGCATACGCTCAAAGTTGCCAGCGTGATTGGTCGTTTATTCAAAGCCAATTGGCTCTGGGGCGCGTACCCGCAATTGGGCAGTGCCGAGCAAGTTAAGCAGCAACTCAACACTCTGAGCCGCATGGATCTTACGCCACTTGATCGCGATGAGCCTGAGCTTGAATATCTGTTTAAACATGTGGTTACCCAAGAAGTTGCCTACCAAAGCTTGCCATTGGCCACGCGTGCCGCGCTCCACGAGCAGGTTGGCGATTATTTGGTTGAAACCTATGGTGTGGAAGGTGCTGCCGATTTGTTGGCGCACCACTATGGCATGAGCAATAATCTTGATAAACAGCGCAACTATTTTCGCAAGGCTGGCGATGCGGCGGCGGCACGCTATGCCACCGATGTGGCCTTGAGCTATTACGAACGCTGTTTGCCCTTGCTCGCCGCCCATGAAACCATCGATATTTTCTTTGCAATGGGCGAAATCTACAAACATACTGGGCGTTGGCACGAGGCCGATGCAATTTATCGGCGTTTGCTGAACCAAGCCCAACAGCAACAGCAACTTTCAGCGTTGGCTCGCGTCTGGTGTGAAATTGCCGATGTCCAAAGCAGTCAAGGTTTGCATAACGATGCACTGCAAAGCATTCAACCAGCCTTGGAATATGCCAAACAAGCCCATGACCAGCCGACCCATTGCAAAATTTTGATGCGCATGAGTTGGATTGCCAGCTATCAAGGCCAATTGCAGCAGGCTTGGCAAACCAGCCATGCGGCGGTGGCGATTGCCCGTGAAGCCAATGATGCCCATAGTTTGGCTTTGGCACTGAAAACTCATGGCTATATGAATGTGCTGCAAGGCCAATTTGCTCTAGCCGAGCAGCTATTTTCCGAAGGCCTCGCCTTACACCGCCAACTCGGCCAGCGCGAAGATGAAGGGCGCATGTTGAATGTGATGGGCGAGGCTGCTCGTCATCGTGGCGATTTTCAGCATGCCGTCGAGCTATATCAACAAGCCTTGGTCATTGGCCGCGAGTTGCGCAATCCTGAACGGTTAATCATGTTTTTGAGTAATTTGGGCGGCGCATTGGTGGGGCTTGGCACGTATGAAACCGCGATTGCCACCTTGAACGAGGCTTTTGAACTCGCTCGTTCGACCACGTGGTATGGGATCGCGGAAACCTATCGTTTTCGGGCTGAGGCGGCGATTGGTTTGGGCTATCCTGATGAGGCAATTCGCCATATTATCCAAGCGCATCATGCTGCTCGCGAACGCCAACAAACCCTCGAATTATGCGCGGCACTGCGGGTTTTGGGCAGTGCCTTGAGCCAATTGAATGTGCCAATCCTCTTGCCGCCAAGCTTGCCAACTACCCCACTAAACTGCTTTGAACAGGCCTTGAGCATGGCCGAAGCTAGTGGTTCGCAAGCTGAAGTTGCGGCGATTCAGCTGGCCTTGGCCGAGCATTGGCAGCGCCAACAACAACCAACCAAAGCCCAAGCGGCTTGGCAGCAAGCCTACACCATCTATGGTCAATTAGGCATGGATGCGCTGCAACAACGGGTAGCCCAGTGGTTGAGCTAGCGCAAGCAGATGTTAACTATAACAGCCGAGGTTTTGCCTCGGCTGTTGATTTTTAGCTCCAACATGCCTATTCAGTGCCATTAGTGAATAAATGTTGGCTCTCCGCTTGGTTCGCCCGTGCGACGCAGAAAAAGCGCTAACACCAAACCAACCACGGCTATTCCAGCTGCCACCACGAAGGCATTTTGGATGCCAATGGTCAAATCAGCCAATGGATTAGGCGCGATGGTTTGCCCTGGCTGAGCTTGACCAGCACTCATAATCGTGATTAATAAGGCCGTTCCAATTGCTCCGGCAACTTGCTGAAGTGTGTTGGAGATCGCTGTGCCATGGGAGTGCAAGGTTTGGGGCAATTGATTAAGTCCAGTTGTGAGAATTGGCGTGAACAAACAGGCAAGGCCTAAACTGAAGATTACATGGAGACTGAGAAGCCAGATCACTGAGGTTGTGGCATTCAAGAACGTCCACTGCCAAAGTGCCAAGACAACCAGTACCATGCCCCCGATCACGAGCATTCGTGGCCCCGATCGATCAAAGATCCGACCTACGAATAGCCCACTGAATCCCATCAATGCCCCGCCAGGCAGCAAAAAAAGCCCGGTTTGCAGGGTATTAAACTGGCGAATTTGCTGGAAATAGAAGGGCAATAGAATCGCTGAGGCAAATAATGTCACCATCACAACCATCATTAATACGACGCTCAGCGTGAACATGGGAAAGCGAAAAACGCGCAGGTCAAGCAATGGACTGGAAAGTCGGGTTTGTCGCCATGCAAACAATGCGATCCCAACTAAGCCCATTCCGATCGCTGCCAAAACAATTGGCTCGGTTAGGCTACTGCCAGGCTCGCCCGCCCGACTAAAGCCGTAGACTAGCCCGCCGAAGCCTATTGCTGCTAAGAGAATCGAGGTACGATCAAGGCTGGCTGCTTGAAGTTTGCCCACATTCACCAACCGTAGGTAGCCATAGGCCAGCACCGCTAGGGCAATTGGGATCACGAAAATAAACATAAAACGCCACGAAAGCGCTTGGATGATTAACCCTGATAGGGCTGGGCCAATCGCGGGAGCCACCGAAATCACCATACTGGCCGTGCTCATCATAGCTCCGCGCCGCTCCATCGGCACTAGCACCAAAATAACTGTCATGAGCAATGGCAGCATTAGCGCTGTGCCCGCTGCTTGGAATACCCGACCAACCAAGAGCACTTCAAATCCAGGCGCTGCTGCCGCTGCCACAGTCCCGAAGGTAAATAAACCCATGGCCGTAAGAAACAGCGTTCGCGTGCTAAACCGTTGAATCAGAAAGCCGGTTGTGGGAATCAAGACCGCCATAACTAATAGATAGGCTGTGGTCAGCCATTGCACGGTGCTTGCTTCGACTTGGAATTCGTCCTTCAAGCGGGGTAAAGCCACACCCATAATCGTTTCGTTTAGAATCACGACAAAGGTCGCAATCAACAAGGTTAAAATAATGCCTTTTTCGCGGGTGCTGGTTGCAACGGCGCTGGCATGGGTTGTCTCTACGCGCATAGAATTCCTTTTGATAACCCGCCGTAAAGCCTAGCGGATGAGCTGAATTTAATCACGATGATGAGCTACGGCATAGCGATGCAGTGCAACGCCGCCATCAAAGGTTTGCTGTTCAAGCAATTCGAGCTGAACTGGAGCATCAAGCCGATCAAAAAGCCGAATCCCTTGACCAAGGATGACGGGATTAACTTTCAGAATCAGTTGATCGATCTCGCCGATTAAGGCGCTGGCTAACGAGCCGCCGCCACACAACCAGATATTCTGCCCAGGCTCTTGTTTGAGTCTGCGCACCAAGTCAACTGGGTCATTGGCAACTAAGGTTACATCTGGGCTTGGGCTGGTGGTGATTGATTGTGACACTACATATTGCCGCAAATGGGCATACGGACTGGTAACGCCTTCGCTCAAACCAACTGCATAGGTGTGCCGACCCATCACGACGGTATCAAAATGGCGTGGCTCAGCTGTAATTCCTAGCAGCGCATGCAAATGGCTAGGGATAGTTTCAGGATATTCCTGCTGCAAATATTGCATGTGCCCACCCTGCATGGGAAAGAAATCGAAACTGCCATCCTCACGCGCAATAAATCCATCAGCCGTACAGGCGATGAAATAGATTAACTGACGCATATAGTTACGCTCCTTAGGCTATTCATCCGCTGGATAAGTAGCGTTATCTGCCACACGATGCAGACTCGCATGCTACCATCAAGCAACTCGCAAGCCATCAGTCTCGGGGTCTATACTCGCCCAACAAACCAACAGATCGATGCTCAATTGGGCATGGACATGATCGAACAGCGCTAGCTGAATTTTTGAGCTAACGCTGTTAACCACAACAGCCGAGGTTTTGCCTCGGCTGTTGGCTTTTAGCTTCAATATACTTATTCAGCTGAGCGAATTGCGATTGGCAAGAAGGTTCGCCATAGGCTTGGTGTGGGAGTATTGGTCGCTGTGCTGGTTGGAGTATTGGTTGGGCTACTCGTTGCGGTCGCGGTATTGGTCGGCGTGTTGGTTGCGGTATTCGTTGGTGTGTTGGTCGGCGTGTTCGTTGCAGTAGAAGTATTCGTCGGGGTGTTGGTTGGGGTGTTACTGGGCGTTGGAGTATCGGCAACCAACGAAGTGATCGCTAAAATCAAGCCCCCAACGAAATACATATCGCTAGTGGAGCCAGTGGTTATGCTAGCTGTGGTTTGGCCTGGGCTAGTCCATGCTGAAACATCAAAGGTATCAAGGTCAAACCCACCCATACTGTTGGCTGCTCCGGTTAGTTGTGGCAAATCGCCTGCGCTTGAAACTGGGTTGCCTAAATATGAACGAGTGCTATTCATCATATTATCGGTAGGGTTTTGCGCATTGCTAACGCTATTACCATTAAACAGCAATTGGTCACCGGCGCTTGAGTTATCTCCCTCGTAGCCCACAATCGTAAGGTTGGTTGTGCTGCTGCTGGGAATATTGAATCCACTCAATGTATTGGTAATTGAGCTGCCAATTAATACTTGATCCAGCCCATCGTGGAGAATGATCGTTCGATTGGGTTGGCTTGCATCAGCATAGACCACTACCAACCACCAAGCGGCAAAGGCGTTAGTATCATTGGTGTTAATAAACGGATTAGCGAGAATGCCACTGGCACGATAGGCTCCGGAGCCATGCGTTTGAACATAGCTGGTAACATCTGCGACCGCTTGATAAAATGAATTTGGATTGATAACTGTACTGATGGGTGTGACGTTCTGGCTATTGCCCCAATTAAATTCAAGCGTAGCACCAGTTGGTGTTACGCCACCCCAACGCGCTCCCCAATAGAGGTAGGCATGGGTTACGCTGGCCCCGACCGGAATATTGAGCATTGCACTACTGCGAGCCTGGGCATTATTGAGGCTGGTATTCGCTTCAGCTTGGCTGACAGCAGGCGAATCGGCTCGCCAATAAATGTCAACGCCTGAATCGCTCGTATTTGTACCACACGTACCAACTGCACCCACTATTGGAGCGGGAACGCCCGCCGCACAATCATGGCCTAGCGTATTGCCAATCGTGATAACCCCGCCCCGTTGGGTCAGATTGAGCCGTGGATCAATTGCTGGCACTCCTTCCATTGCTGCCGAAGGCTTGAGTAAACTGCTCGTTAGCCCAAACGTACTAAGTAGTAACAAGCCGCCAATCAGCCGAATGAATCGATTTGATGAATATTGAGTTGCTTGCATCAACGAAACTCCTATGTGCCCAATATCTGGATAGCTACTGCTAGATTATCAACGAATCGGTGATTAATTGCCATAGTGAAATCGTCGTGCTCCTGTCAATTTCACTCTTGACAGTCTCTAAAAGCGCTTTATACTCAATAATATACCGACTAGTCAGTCAATTATTGATGAGGATAGAACGATGCAGCACAAACGCCGAATTTTGATTGTAGGTGGGGGGATTGCGGGCTTGACGCTGGGTTATTGGCTGAAGCAACATGGTGAGCAACCCACGATTATCGAGCAAGCAGCCCAACGCCGCGACGAGGGCTATGGCATCGATTTTAGTGGCAGTGGCTGGGATGTGGCTCAACGTATGGGCATTTTGGCCGAACTCGAAGGCCGCCAAATTGCAGTTGAATCAATGGTGCTCAAAAATAGCCAAGGCCAAACGATTGTCAAACAACCCTTGGCTCCTTTGCGCGAAGCTTTGCCTCACCCAATGCTGCACCTGATGCGCCCTGAATTAGAGGCGGTTTTGGCCAATGCCTTGCCGAGCGATCTCCCAGTGCGTTATGCCACCACAATTGTGCGCTTAGAGCAGTATGCTGAGTATGTTGAAGTGCGCTTCAACGATGGTCGGGTTGAGCAATTTGATTTGGTGATCGGCGCTGATGGGATTCATTCGCAGGTGCGCCACATGCTGTTTGGCCCCGAAAGCCAGTTTGCCCACCCCTTGGGCTATACGTTTGCGACCTTCAAAGTGCCGCAACTTGAGAATTATGGCGCGAATGCCACGATGTTGATCGAGCCACAACGCCAAGCGACCATTTACCCCGATCGGCGTGGCGGTTTTTTGATGATGCTGGCCTATCGGAGCCAGCAAACCCAATTGCCAGCGCCTGATCAACGCAAAGCCATGCTTCAAACTGAATATCGTAATGCAGGCTGGCTCGTGCCCCAATTGATCGATTCGATCAATCAGCAAAGTGCTTTTTATTGCGATGTGATCAGCCAAATTCGCATGCCGCGTTGGTCGCAAGGGCGGGTGGCCTTGGTGGCCGATGCCGCGCATTGTTTGACATTGATTTCAGGTCAAGGCGCGGCCACAGCGATGGGCGGAGCGTATGTGCTAGCCGAAGAATTGGCCAAAACTGCTGATCATCAAGCCGCTTTCCAGGCCTATGAGCGACGCATGCGGCCTTTTGTCGAGCGCAAACAAGCTGGCGCACGAAGAGTCGCCTTGACCTTCGTGCCACGGACGTGGTTGGGCGTGCAAGTCAGCCGCTTCGTGGTACGGGCGGCCTTTACTCCAACTTTGGCCCGCTCGATTGGTAAACGGATTGGCTTTGATAGTGTTTTGGCGCTGGCTTAATCGTTCGTAGGGCTGAATCATTTTCAAAAACGTTTCAGTATGCTAAAATTTAAACAATGTCGTTATTGAGGATGAGCATCAATGAGCAAAACTGAACGTGAGAAAATGTTGGCGGGTGAATTATATTCAGCCTTTGATCCTGAATTACAGGCGCTTTCGCTACGAAGCCGCCGCTTGAGTCGCCAATTTCATGCAATTGAGCCAGGTCAGCCAGAGCAATCGCGAGCGTTGCTGGGTGAATGGTTTGGGCACATTGGCGAAAATGTTTGGATCGAGCCACCATTTTTCTGTGATTACGGGGCGCACATTCGTTTGGGCAATAATGTCTTTTTCAACGCCAATTGTGTGATTCTCGATTGTAACTACATTACGATTGGTGACAACACGATGTGTGGCCCAGCGGTGCAAATTTATGCTGCCAGTCATCCGCTGATCGCGAGTGAACGGATCAAAGGGCCGGAATTAGGCTTTCCGGTGACGATTGGCAAAAATGTTTGGATCGGCGGCGGCTCGATCATCTGCCCAGGCGTGACGATTGGCGATAACACCACGATTGGCGCTGGTAGTGTAGTGACCAAAGATATTCCGGCGAATGTCTTTGCGGCGGGCAATCCATGTCGGGTCATTCGCGAATTGACTGATCCTAGTCTTAGCGAATAGGCGTATAATACAAAAAACGGCTTTTTCAATGCCAGCGTCAGGTTGATGCTGGCGTTGTTGTCATATTAACGAAATTACATGGATGCAGCTTATGCCTGATACTCTGACCCAAGCATTGCCCGAATCATTTCAACTTGGCTCAATGCGCATTTTTCCAAACATGGTGCTGGCCCCGATGGCTGGCGTAACCGATTCAGTCTTTCGGCGGCTGGTGTTGTCGTTGGGTGGCTGTGGCTTGGTTGTTTCTGAGATGACCAATGCTGCCAGTGTTTCGCCCAAGGCCATGAAACGCCATCGCTTGCTGGATTATCTGCCCGAAGAACGGCCAATTTCGATTCAACTTTCGGGCAACGACCCCGATTTGGTGGCAACCGCCGCCCGCTTTGTTGAAGAACTTGGCCCCGATGTAATTGACATAAACTGTGGCTGCCCTTCGCCCAAAGTCACTGGTGGCGGCCATGGTTCGGCCTTGCTCAAAGATTTGCCCAAAATGCAGCAAATGCTCAAAGCCGTGTATGCAGCGATCAACATTCCGTTTACGCTCAAATTTCGGGCTGGCTGGGATGAGCAATCGCTAAATTATATTGATACCGCTAAAATTGCTGAAGATGCTGGTTGTGCCGCGATTACCTTGCATCCACGTACCAAAGTGCAAGGCTACAGCGGCGATGCCGATTGGTCGCGGGTTGCTGAAGTTGTGCAAGCAGTCTCGATTCCGGTGATTGGCTCAGGCGATGTGCGCACACCAGCCGATGCTTTGGCGCGTTTGGAGCAAACTGGGGTTGCAGCAGTGATGATTGGTCGAGCTGCCATGGCCAATCCATGGATTTTTCGCCAAATTGCTCAATTGCGGGCAGGCGAACCCATATTTGTGCCAACACCAAGCGATAAACGTGATTTGCTGGTGCGCTATGTTGATATGTGTGCTGAAACTATGGTTGAGCGCCAAGCCCTTGGCAAGCTAAAACAACTGATTGGTCAATTCAGCATTGGTTTGTATGCTAGCAACCAATTGCGCCGCGATGTACAACGTGCCAACGAAATTGAAGCCGCCAAAGCGATTATTGCCAACTTTTTTGAGCCATTTATCAGCGGCGCGGTCGAGGCGGTCGAAGTGCCCGACGAAATCGCCGTGATCAAAGAAGGTTGCGAGAACGGCGCGAATAATTAGGCCGAGGGATCAGAGGCTAGCGGTTAGGGGTCAGCGTCGTGCGATGAAGTCAAAAGGCAAAAGTCAACAACCTGTTATTGTATTCGGGCAATTCGTGGCGAGAAACAGCCCTAGCGGTTCTAAACTTCGTGGCCCTTCGTGTCCTTCGTGGATCATTGCGACAGCCCCTGACACACCGATGAGCGATACTATCAGCAGAAAGACCAATGACATGGACAATCGGCTCAGGTATAATGTGCAAGAAACCGGTGTAGCACAGCGTTGCTGTGTGTTATGCTCAATGCGAGGTGGCTCATGGAAGAACCAGAATACCGTCCTGAACTTGACCCAGAACATGAACAGGCCGCTGGCTGGCGTGGTTTCAGCACTTTAGGGCTGTTTCTTGAAGAAGATGGCTGGTTTCCGCAACGTGTCGAAGATCGTCCAGCCTATCGCATGCATTATCAAGGCGCAAATGTTGATATTCGTTGTTTGGCCCAAATTAAGCTTGAACAAGAACAATTATTAATTTATGCCTACGCTCCGATGAAAGTTCCTGAAGATAAGCGCCAGTTGGTGGCCGAATATTTGATTCGCGCTAACTATGGCTTGCATATTGGGAATTTCGAGCTTGATTTTAGCGATGGTGAAGTTCGCTTCAAGAGTAGCCTCGATTTTGAAGATGAAACGCTGACCTTTATTTGGATTCGTAACGCGATTTATCCATCGGTTCACTTGATGAATCGCTATTTCCCGGGCTTGATGATGGTGATGTATGGCGAGAAAACGCCTGCCGAAGCGATTACCGTCATCGAACAATAGCCGATTTGACCCCTTGCCCACATGGTTGAGCAAGGGGTCAGTGTTTGGCATTATGCAGCTTGGTTGGCAATATTTAGGCGTTGGTTAATTACCTCAAGCGCCTGTTGATCGGCCAACATCAGAATTTTGTCGTTGGCTTGAACCCGCGTGTTGCCGCTGGGCACAATCGTCTCACGCCCACGCCGAATTAGCACAACTAACGCGCCGCGTGGCAGTTGCAATTCCATAATGTTGCGCCCAGCTAAACGGGCATCATCAGGCACAACCACCTCGTAAACGGTACTCTCAGGGCTGATCTCAGGAATAAAATCCAAGGGCATGCTGTTGATTTGAATATCATGTGAATTGAGTTTTAGCCGATCAGCCACCCAACCAATGCTCATTCCCTGCACCGTAACTGAGGCCAGCACGACGAAGAAAATTAAATGAAACATATCGTTGGCTTGGGGAACTCCCGCTATCAATGGAAATGTTGCCAACACAATTGGCACAGCTCCGCGTAGGCCTGCCCAGCTAATCATCAAGCGTTCGCGCAACTTGAAGCGCGTCCAGCCGAGTGCCACAATCACGCTGATTGGTCGTGCAATAAACATCAAAAAGATTGCCAGCAACAGGCCTTTGCCAATTAATGGGACAAGTTGTGATGGGTAAACCAACAATCCCAAAGTTAAGAACATGGCAATTTGCATCAGCCAGGCAATCCCCTCGTGAAAGCGAATTAAACTGCGGCGGTGAATAATTGGCCGATTGCCAACCACCAAACCTGCCACATACACCGCCAAGAAGCCATTGCCATGCACCAACATGGCCGCCCCATACACCATAATCGTCATCGATAAGGTCAAGACTGGATAAAGCCCATCTTGCAGACGTAACCGATTGATCAGCCATGTGATTAGGTAGCCACCAAGCCCACCAATCACCACCCCTAAAACCATTTCGAGCACAAACTCGATGGCCAACGCGCCCACCGAATGGCCGCTACTGGTTAGATAACTCGTCAGCCCAATCGTTAAAAACACGGCGATTGGATCATTGCTGCCCGATTCTAGCTCGATCAGCGATTCAACTGGCTCAGGCAGGCGTACTCCCCGCGTGCGAAGCACATTGAACACGGCTGCGGCATCAGTTGAGGAAATAATTGCCCCCAACAATAAGCCAACAACTGGTGGCAAATCAAACAGCCAAACTGCAATTGCTGCTACCATACTGGCGCTAATCACCACTCCAATGTTGGCTAGCAATAAGCCTGGGCCAATGACTGCTCGAATTCGATGCCAATGGGTTTCAAGGCCACCCGAGAACAAAATATAAATCAGCGCGACAATCCCGACTACTTGGGCAACTGCCGCATTATCGAAATTGATATCGCCAGGGCCGTCAGAGCCAGCGAGCATGCCAATGCCCATAAACAGCACCAAGGCCGGAATCCCCCAGCGATCCGATAAGGTGCTGACAATAATGCTAATTAGCACCAAACTTCCGGCGATGACAAAAATGCTTTCTGTGCTCATTGGCCTCCTTTTGAGCACGCCTGTGCCCGAATGCTATTCTTCCCGCAACGCCAACGCTGGCGAGGTACGCCCCATTTTCCACGCTGGATACAAGCCTGCCAACAGCGCTGCCACAACTGCTACAATCAAGGCTTGCAGCAATAAGTTGGGGTCGAGAATCAGCTGCATCGTCCAGCCAAATGATCGTTTATTGATCACATAGACTAGTACGACCGCTAAAATCAAGCCGACTGGCAAGGCCAATAATCCAGCAGTTAGCCCCATTAAACCAGTTTGGCTGAGCACGCTCAACCACAATTGGCGTGGGGTCATGCCATTGGCGCGTAAAACTCCAAGTTCGCGGCTTCGTTCTAATTGTAAGGCCATTAATGCGCTTAAAATGCCGATAAAGGCAACAATTGTGGCCAATAACTGCAAAACTGCCGTGATTGCAAAGGTGCGGTCGAAAATTTCCAAGGTGCTTTGGCGCAAAGCTTGGTTCGATTGCACCTTCAAATCTTGAATTGGTGCAGCTAAAGCCTGAATTTGACTGATCGTCGTGGCACTATCAGCGTTCTCAGCCAGCCAAATCGTGATCGAATGCACCGTATCAACATCCCAATATTTGGCAAAATCACGCCGATTCATGGAGATGTAGCCTTGATCCGAGGCATAATCGTAGTACACTCCGGCGATCGTAAATTGTTGTGGGCCGCGTTCGGTTTGTAAGGTGATACTATCGCCAAGCCCTCGCCCATAACGATAGCTAAATGGCTCGGAAACCCAAACTTGGCCTTGTTCGGCAAAGCCTTGCCAAGCCTGCTCAGCATCGGTGATAAAGCTCAATGCCCGCCGACTCAAACTTGAATCTTGATAATTGGCGACGGCTAATTGAACTGGCCCAAGCTCACTTTCGACCCGTAAGTTCAGCAGGGTCGTCATCGAGGCAACACTGGGTAATTGATCGATTTGTTCGACTAAGCGTAGATCAATCGCGGTGTCAGCACGATTAGCGCTCAAACTGGGAGCCGACACAAACACATCAGCCTGCAACGATTGATCAAGCCAGCGAACGACCGTTGTGCGAAACGAGCCAATCATCGTGCCAGCGCCAACCGTGACCGAAACCGCCACCATCAAGGCAGCAATTGCTACGCCAGTGCGGCTCAAGGCGGCAACCACATCACGAGCGGCCATCTTACCAAGCAGCCCAAACATGCGGTTGAGTGGAATTTGCAACAATCGCATCATCTGCAAGGTGACAAATGGCGTGAACAAGGCACAGCCAATGATCACCCCAAACATGGCTGAAAAACTGAGGAACAAGCTGCGCGATGGAATTTGCAGCAAAGCCACGCCCAAACCTGCTAAACCCAAGCCTGCCAAGGTCAAGCGTGGCACAATCCGTTGAATTCGTTCTTCGATTGAGGAACGTCGTAGCACCGTGCGTGGCGGTGAGAACATAGCTTCAAGTGCTGGAATGCTGGCGGCAATCAAGGTTGCGCCCAAGCCCAGCCCAAAACCTTTAATTAATTGGATGTTGTCAATCGCAATGTTTTGTACATTGACGCTGAAATAGAGGTCGTTGATCGTTTGGGTGACCAGTCGCACCAAACCACGGCCAAGCACGATGCCCAATAGCACCCCGAGGATTGCCCCGATGGTGCCAATCACGGCGGCCTCGATCAGAATTTGGCTGAATAGTTCGCGCCGTGTCACGCCCAACGAGCGCAAAATGCCAAACAAACCACGCCGCTGCACCACCGAAAAAGTCATGGTGTTGTAAATCAGGAAAACCCCGACGATCAAGGCCAATAAACTGAGTGCTTGTAAATTGAGTTCAAAGGCGCGGGTCATCTGTTGCAGGGTTTCGCTGCGGGCGGCGGGGGTCGTCAGGGTCGCATCAGCAGGCAACAACGGCTTGATTTGCTCAAGGATTGCGCTGCGTTGCTCCTCAGGCAAAATCAAATCGATGCGACTAATCCGATCTGGTTGACCAACTAACTCCTGCGCGGTCGCAATATCAACTAAAATCAAATCGGCCAAAGCTTCTTGACTTAATTGATCGCCTCCAGCGATCAACCCAATAATCGTAATGTTGCGGCGCTGGCCGTCGATCCGCGTTTCAAGGGTTTGGCCGACGGTCAAAGCAAGAGTTTGGGCAGTTTGCGCCGAAATCAAGCCAGTATTTGGCTCAGTCAATAGCGCTTGCAGATCGGTTTGGTTATTGAAGAGAGTTGCCAAATATGGTCGAAACGGCTGTTCGGCAAATGGGTCGATGCCAAATAAACGAAATGAACGGCCTGGCTGATTGGGCAGACTGATTGTGCGATCAACGACTGGCGCGACCGCTGATAAGCCTAATTCAGTGCGCAACTGAGCGTATAAATCGCTGGACAAGCCATTTTGCCCCGCCAGAATTTGATCGGTGGTTTTGCCAGTGACGCTCTCGGTGGAGAGCATAAAGGCCCGTTGGGCACTGCCATTGGCTAAATCAATCGCGATCACCACCGCCACGCCCAAGGCCACGCCTAAAATTGCCAGCAAAACCTGGGCGGGGTGGCGGAGTAAATAGCGCAAACTACTGCGATAGAGCAACTTCATAGTTCAACCTCAGCCAAGCTATGTTCGACCAACTGCCCATCGACCATGCTCAACAACCGATCGGCGCGGCGAGCGACTTCGAGCGAGTGGGTGACCATCAACAGGGTTTTGCCAGCTTGGCGGCTCATCTCATCGAGCAAATTGAGCACCTCTTGGCCGGTCGTGGCATCCAAATTACCAGTTGGTTCGTCGGCAAGAATCAGCAGTGGGTCGTGAGCCAAAGCACGGGCGATCGCAATTCGTTGTTGTTCGCCGCCCGAAAGCTTATCGGGGTAAACATGGCGACGATCAAAGAGATGCACGCGGCGCAGCAATTCATAGGCGCGTTCACGTTGAGCGGCAGTTAATCGACCTGCTAATTCCAGCGGCAACAGCACATTTTCTTCGACGCTGAGGGTTGGAATCAAATTGAAAAATTGGAACACAAAGCCAATGTTTTGCCGTCGAAATAGCGTGCGTTGATGCTCGTTGAGCTGGCCCAGCTCAATGTCGTTAATTGTAATTCGGCCTGAGCTGGGCGCATCGATGCCACTTAAAATATTCAGCAAGGTCGATTTGCCCGAACCAGAACGCCCAAGCAAGGCAATCACTTCGCCCTGCTGAATTCGAGCATTGATATCGCGCAGCACCAGCCGCGCTTGGCCCGCTTCTTGAAACGATTTTGTAACATGGTCAAGATTAATTAATATTTCTGGCATATATTCCTACTTAATCAGCACCAGATGTGCTATGCTAGGGCTTAGGGAATTGAGGCATTGCGCTTAAACTGTAACACTGATTTGCGTTCATTGCCCAAATTTTCACAATGATCTTGATCGGCATGGTATAATCGCCGAGAACCACCAGCGAACAGAGGATAGTGCTCGTGTACGATTTTGAACAGCTTGACTCCTATGAACTGCTTGGCGTGACGCGAAGCGCTCCGCCAGAGGAAATCAAACGGGCGTATCGCCAAGAAATTGCCAAATATCACCCTGATCGTTGGAGCAGTGCTAGCCCCAACGAACAAGAATATGCCCGCAAACGAGCTTCAGCGATTACCGAAGCCTATAGTTTGACCCAAAAAGACAAGCCTGTTCGGCGGGCAACTCCGAGCGCAGCGGCAACTCCTGAGCCAGTTGGTAATCCTGAGCGGTTGGCTCAGCTTTACGAGCATGGCCGTAGTTTGCTCGCTGCCAATGATTTTGCTGGTGCTGCCAATATTTTTCGCCAAATTCAAAATGCTGATCCTTTTTATCGTGATAGCGCCGATTTGCTCTATCGCGCTGAATTTGCATTAAAACGCAACCAACCTGCCAAAGCCAAACGCCCAGTCAACAAAAAGGCTGTGGCGATTATTGGCGGTAGTGTTGGCGTTGCGGCCTTGATTGGTGCTGTTTGGGTTTTTGGTGGTTCAAATACCAACGCAACCAATCCAAATGTGACGGCAACTGCATTAATCGCTGTTGAGCTACCAACCGTCACGGTTGAAGGCGAGGTTGCTAGCAACCCAACTGCAACAAGTGATGAAGGGGTTGTGGTTGAACCAACGCTTGAGCCAACGCTTGAGGCGACCAGCGAACCAACAGCTGAGCCAACGCTCGAACCCAGCCCGACCAGCGAGCCGACTGTTGAGCCAACGCTCGAACCCAGCCCGACCAGCGAACCAACTGCTGCCCCAAGCAATACACCTGCTCCCTTACCAGACGATCTGAGTGGACCAATTCTTGTCACTGATAATTTGGACGGCGGGACATGGCCGGTTGGTAATGGTGGCAACTGGAATTTTGAGTTTATCAATGGTCGCTATCATATGACCATGGTCGCTGGGGTTGGCTCGGTTTGGTCGTTTGGCCCAGCTTTGCCTGCCCAAAATGTCGTTTTGGCAGTGGATGTTGAGGCGGTCAGTGGTAGTGGTGGCTTGATGATGGGCTTTATTGATGGCAATAATTACTATCGCTTTATTATTGCCGCCGATGGAACATGGGCTTTTCAACAACGCTTTGCGGCTCAGACCACGCTCTTGGCTTCTGGTTCAGGCCTCGGCCCAGGTCGCTTGGTGATTGCCCAGCGTGGTGCAGTAACCCATCTCTATTGGAATGATACCTATCTTGGAGAAGTTGTTTTGCCTGCGTTCCCGGGTGGAGCGTATGGTTTTGTGTTAGCTGGCAACAGTAGTGCCGATGTCTACTTTGATAACTTACGACTTCGTGCTTTGCCCTAGCTGCTAGAAGGTTTGCGCCGTGGTGCCATTAATTTATCAAATTGTACGGTTTGTTTGCCGTGTGCTGTTGGGGATGCGTGCTCGTCTCGTTGTCGAAGGTCAAGAGCATCTTCCGGCGACTGGTGGCTATATTTTGGCCTCGAATCATGTGAGCAATTGGGACCCTGTGGCGCTTTCCTTAGGTTCGCCTGGCCATCTGATTGGAGCGCTCGGTAAGCAAGAATTGTTTGAATTGCCGATTCTTGGGCGAATTGCCACGGCGGTTGGCGGCATTCCCGTGCGGCGGGGTGAGGCTGATCGCGAGGCTTTAGCCCGTTGTAAAGCCGTCTTGCAATCGGGTCAGCCATTAATTATTTTGCCTGAAGGCACGCGTTCGCGTTCTGGCGAGCTTTTAGAAGGCAAACATGGCATTATCGCCATGGCCCAACTGGCGAATGTGCCGATTGTGCCAGCCGCCGTGATTGGCACTAAAACGCTGGGTTGGCCATGGCGACGCTCAACGGTGATTGTGCGTTATGCTGCGCCAATTGTGGTTGATCGTAAAATTAAGGGCCACGAAGGCCGCCAACTCGCCTTGGACACGACCATGCATCAAATTGCCTCGATGCTGCCGCCAACCATGCAAGGCTTCTATAAACAAGCTTTGAGCGTCTAAATCAAACCCTCTCGCAGCATTTGCGAGAGGGTTTTTGTTGCCCTGCATTAATTATTAACTCATGTGATTCTGGTAGGCTTAGCTTAATTAATCACGTTGTGAGGATTAACGATGCGCTGGCGTTTTGGATTATTGAGCTGTTTGAGCATTATCTTGCTGAGTTGTGCCTCCCAAACCCCTGATCAACCAACCCCAACTGCCTTTGGTGATTTATCGGCAATTACCGCTGGCACAGGCTATATTCAAATATTTTCAGGCATGCCTAATCCAAGTTGGCTTTTGAATGCGAATGCTGTTGATGCGATTCAACAGGTACTCCAAACCGCTACGCCAGCTACCACCCGCCCCGAACCACCAGGTTTAGGCTATAGCGGTATGTATCTAGAGCTTATGAGCACTGGCATGCCGCTGCGATTGACGGTTTTTGGCGAAGTCATTGCCGTAGAACAAGGCGCTTCAACCCACTATTTGAACGATCCGAATCACGTTTTTGAGCGCTGGCTGCTCGAACAAGCTCGCCCACAGCTCCAACCTGCAATCTATGCCATGATCAAAAAGAACTTGCCATAATTATTTAGTGCTGATCAGTTGCAGATTGCTCAATTGCAGGCTGATTAGCCGTTGATCGCCGTTGTTGGCAATTGCGTCGCCGGTTGTCGCTGGTTCAAGTGTTTGTAATTGCACGATGGTTTGGCCCGCAGGCAGCTCAATCAGCACTTCGTATTGGCGTGGCTCAAGGCTGATCGGGATGCTTAATTGATTATGGTGCCAAGAAAGTTGTAAGCTTCGGGCAATTGCAGCCGGGGTTGCCTGCCAACGCAAACGATAAAAACCAGCCTCAGGCACGATCAAGCCCAAACTGGCTGCCTGGCCCATCCAGCGATAATTGCCAGTTGCGCTTGGCTCTAACTTGCCCCAACCATCACGTAGATTGATAATTGGCACGCCTTGAGCCTGTGGCACTTGATAGATCACCACAAAATTATCTTCGGCCAGCGGTTGCGTCACCCCTAAATTAGCCTCGACAAATTGTTTAAACTCGGCAATTTGTGCGGGGCTATAGTTGCGTGGCCCGTTTGCCTGTTGCTTGTAGCCCACGATATAGCCAAAATTCAATGTTGCTAATTGTTGTTGCCAATTGCCTGCGGTTTGTACAATTTCTGGGTGCTGGCTCAGCGTGGCTAAATCGCGGAGCACTGGCAATTGATATTGTGGCTGTGGATACAGCCGCGAGTGATAGCCACCGCTGATTGGGCGGCCATGCACGGTTTGAAACAACATGCGCTCTGCATCACGATAGGGCAAATCCTCATGAAACGGCAATTCGAGCAGGGCAGCATCGTCGGTTTTGGGCAATTGGGCTAAGCTTTGGGGCATTGGTGGTTGGCGCATGTCAAAGGGCGTTGGCAGATATTCAATCCCAATCATAACGACGATCACCAGCGCCAATGTGCGTTGCCAGATTAATTTGCTGCTGAGCCAAACCAAGCCATAGCTGCTAGCGATTGCCAAGGTTAGCATTCCTAGCACCATAAAGCGATCAGGTTGGCGAGCCAAACTAATAAATGGTAGTTGCTGAATTAAACGGTAGGGCAGCGGAATCGTCGTGGTTGTGCCCGCAAGTTTAAGCGTTGGCCCCAAGGCTAAAATTGCCAGAATTAACGTCATAATCAGCCAAGGCCGGGCTTTGGCTGTTTTCCACGTTGCTATGAGTGCCAAGCTAAGTGGCACAACCCCCAAATATAAGCGTCGATTGATTGCGCTCGGCAAGTCGCTGAAGAAGCGGCCCCAAAGGCTATGTAAGCGAGCTGGAACCACAAACGCCGCCAAATCTGCTGAAAGCCGCACCGGATCATTTTCAGGGTAGAGTTGCATATAATCGGCGCGGCTGGCCTCGATTAACATTGGCACTAATAACGGCAGAGCTGTGAGCATCCCAATTATTCCCAGCAGGCCAAATTGTATGAATAAGCGTTTGCGTTGTGGCCATTCGCTGCGCCAAAACTGCCAAAGCCCAAAGCCCAGTGTCCAAAGCAACAAAAACAAACTAAAATACCAATCAGTCCAAATGGTTAGGCCGAGAAAAAGCCCCGCCAAGCCTAACGAACGGCGATCGCCACGTTCGGCCAATCGCCAAGCATACAAAAGATAAAATGGTATCCATTGCAAACAGAAAATTTGCAGCTGGCCGTCTTCAACCACCGAGGCTACATGAAAAGGGTTCCAAGCAAAGATCACCCCTGCTGGGAGGGCGATCCAAGCAGAACCAACCCGATCATAGGCCAACTTCCAAGCGCCAAATGCTCCAACGATGAACGATAGTAGTACTAAACTGTTAAACCCAGCAATTGGCCCCCAGATCGCCGTGATCGGGGTGGCTAAGATGGTATTGATCGGTGAGAGGGTGTGATAGTACAAATTAGGAGTTTCAGGGTGAAAAAATCGATCGGTTATTAATGGATTCGTGGGCTGACTGATCGCCTGACGCATCCACCACAGGTTCCAAATATTCTGATAGGCATCTTCTAAGCCGTCTTTATGGGCTTGGCCTGGAATCTGGCTATCCCAAACTGTGATCAACGGCCAGGTTAAACCGATCGCTAAAATGCTATACAGCCCTAAAACCCAGACCCAACTTGCAACACGCCGCCCCATGTAGTGTGCCTCGATTTCCAAAATAACTGCGCGATTATACCAGAGCCAAGCTGAATTGGCATTGAACGTCACCCATGGTTGTACCATGTTCTACCCATTTAGCACTAGCTATAATAGGACTGAAATCGTTTTCATCAATGTGTATTCGTAAGGTTCTCCGTTGGTTTACAAACGTACTCTAGCGATAGAAATGGAAGTTTGCTTGATTGTGGCCTGAGAAACTGACATCAAGAGCTTGTAGAGGAATTGCTGTCATGACCTGTTATGCCAATGAATCGCTGCTGGAACTCCAATTAAAGCAACAAGTCAGCCTGCTTGAAACCGAACTTCAGCATGTTCGCAGCCATACTGCCAAACTCCAAGCCTTGATTGACCATACTGAGAGCCTGATTTGGTCGATTGATAGTAGTCAGCATTTAATTATGAGCAACCGCACCTTTCATGATTATTTGCATCAATGGTACGACCAACATATTGAGCTGGGCCAGCCAATGAGCATGTTGCATCTGCCTAAACCAATTGCTAAGCCGTGGAATGAAGCCTATCGCCGCGCGTTGCAAGGTGAGGCGTTTGCTCAAGAATTCGTGCATCACTATGCTGGGGCCACTCGTTACTATGAATTTCACTTTGCGCCAATTCTCGATGAACAGCGAGTGGTGCAAGGGGTTAATATTTCGGGCCGCGATATTAGCAGCCGCCGTTTGGCCGAAGTGATGTTGCGCAGCAGCGAGGCTCGCTATCGGGCAATTAACGAGGCCGCTCCGTATGGGGTCTTTTTCTGCGATACCCAAGGCCAATGTGTCTATGCCAACACTGCGCTCTTGCATATGCTTGAAGTTAAGCTCGAAGATGTACTGGGTGATGCTTGGATGGAATTTTTACACCCTAAAGATGCCTCAGATAGCGAGAGTTTTTGGCACAATTTGGCGCTTTCAGTCAATCAACAGCCGATTCCTAGCGTTTTGTTTGATCAAACGGTGCGTTTGCATACCAAGCTGAATCAATTAATTTGGCTGCGGTTGCGCATTTCGCCAGTAATTGAAGCTGGCGTGCTCTGTGGCTTTGTTGGCATCACTGATGATCTGAGTGCCTTGAAAAAAGCTGAAACGGCGGCCCAAGCCAAGCAGCATTTTATTCAAAAAATTGCCGATACCTTGCCATCGCAACTGTTTATTTACGATCGTGCTTCGGCCTCGTTGATCTATACCAACGAAGTGAGCCGCCAATGGTTCAAAAGCTTCAACATTGATCCTAGTGATATGAACACCATTCGGCCCCTATTCCACCCTGACGATCATGCTATCATCCGCAAAGTCCTACAAGGACGTACAGTTACTAGCAGCGATCCCCAATTAATTGTTGATTTTGAATGTCGCTTACGCTCACCAGAAGGCATCTATCGCTATTTTGCTCTACGTATGACCCCTTTTGTAATCGATGCTGATGGTACAGTTTCACAATTATTGGGCGTGGCAAGCGATATTACTGAACGTAAATTACAAGAGCAGCAAATTCGGCAATTGAACGAGCAGCTTGAACAACGTGTTATCGAACGAACCCAAGAGTTAGCTCAATCGTATCGGTTTCAGCGCACTATGATTCAACATGCACCTTCAATTATTATTTCGCTTGATGCTGGAGGCGTGGTGCGCGGCTTTAATCGCGCGGCTGAATTTGAGTTTGGCTATCAAGAAACTGAATTATTAGGCCGTCCCTTCCCGACTAAATTATTTGATCGCTCCGATTTGAGGTATCGCTGGGAGACCGAGCAACATCGTAATCGTGGCTTGTTCTATTCCGATTTGGATATTTTGCTGGCCGAGGCGCGGCGTGGTGTGGCTGAGCCTCACGAATGGCAAGCTATCCACCGTTCTGGCTCACGCTTTCCGCTTGAATTAACCATCACGCCACTGTTGCATGCCGATGTGCTCGAAGGCTTTTTGCTGATTGGCAATAATATCGCTGCCCGCAAACGCACCGAAGAAGAATTTCATTTGCTCTATCGTACAACCCGCTCGGTCAGTGAGGCCGCTGATTTTAATAGTGCGCTTGAAGTGGTGTTGCGCAACATCTGTGCAGCAATTGGCTGGGATTTGAGTGTAGCCTGGGTTCCAGATGCCAACCAAGATTTCTTGGCGCTTGCCCCGATTCGCTGGAGCAGCAACGAACGTTTTCAACATTTTTATACGTATCTTCAAAGCTTGGAATTACCGCAAGGTGCTGGTTTGGCTGGGCGGGTCTGGCAAACCAAACACTCAGCCAATTATGCGATTGAGCACGATCATTGGACTGAAGGCAATCTTAATCAACGTGGCTACGAATTAGCCCAGCAAGTTGGGCTTCAATCGGCGGTTGCTGTGCCAATTTTGGCTAATGATCAAGTTGTGGCAATTTTGGAATTTTTTCGCAGTAGTCGTGGGGTTGATCACGAACGCACCACTAATTTGATTTCAGTGATTGCCACCCAATTGGGCACGTTATTTCAACGCAAGCATGCCGAAATGCAACTGCGCCAGAGCGAAGCCAAAAATCGAGCGTTGCTAGCAGCCATGCCCGATTTGATGATTCGATTTACGCTCAAGGGCGAGATTTTAGATTATCACACCAACGATCCCTCGGATCTCTTTTTGCCCCAAGATGCCATGATTGGGGCGAATGCCCATAATCATCAGCCGCAACCGCAAATTCTGAATATTATGAGCGCTACTCAACGGGCGATTGAGACCAATAGCACCCAAAATGTTGAGTATGAACTGACCTTGCCCAAGGGGAATACCGTATTTGAGGCGCGGATTGCGCCAAGTGCTAATGATGAGGTCGTGATGGTGATTCGCAATATTACCGAGCGCAAGCGGATTGAACAAACCTTGCAGCAACAAACCGATGAATTGAGCATTGCCAATGCTGAACTAGCCAAAGCAGCACGGCTTAAAGATGAATTTTTGGCTAGTATGAGCCATGAACTGCGTACACCCTTAACTGGAATCTTAGCCTTTACTGAAGCCTTGCGCTACGACCAATATGGAGCATTAAACCAAGCTCAAGCACAAGCATTGCAACAAATTGATGAAAATAGCCGCCATTTACTCGATTTGATCAACGATATTCTTGATCTTTCCAAAATTGAAGCTGGCAAACTTACAATTAATCATCAATCAATGCTGATTGATGAAATTTGCCAAGCCAGCATTCGCATGGTGCAAAAATTAGCTCAGAATAAACAACTTGAATTATTGTATGAACCATGTGCCGCCGATGCGATGCTTTGCGCCGATTCACGTCGTTTGAAACAAATGTTGGTCAATTTATTAAGCAATGCGGTGAAGTTTACACCTGCTGGTGGCCGAATTGGTTTATCAGTCAAGTTGGATAGCCAATTCCATCAGGTTGAATTAACCGTTTGGGATACTGGGATTGGCATCAATACTCAGGATATCCCAAAATTATTTCGGCCATTTTCACAGCTTGATAGCAAACTTTCACGCCAATATGCAGGAACTGGCTTAGGTTTGGCCTTAGTGTACCATATGGCCAATTTGCATGGTGGACGAGTTGAATTACAAAGTGAAGTTGGGGTTGGTAGTCAGTTTCGCCTAGTGCTGCCATGGTATGGCAATGCTGAAATTGTTGAGCCAACCGAGCAACCGATGCTACTGGCGGTGACCGAAGATCGCACCCTGAATATGCAATTGGCGGCCTATGCCGAACAATTGGGTTTAGCGCTACGTTTTTGCAAACCATATTTCGATGTACAAGCTTACTTACAACAACCCAATCAAACGCTCATTTATGATTTACGCCAAACAAGCTTATCACAACAGCTTTTTGAGCAACTTCGCCATCAAACTGCCGCTCATCCAGTCATTTTATTCTGTGATCAAGATTTCAAGCTTGATCTGACGATTCCTGCGCATTGGCATTGCATGTATCAGCCGTTAAATCAGGCTCGTTTGTTGAATGCATTGCAATATATCGATTCGCGCTATCAGCTGCCGCAAAAATTGCCGATTAATCAAGCCAAGCAGATTCTGTTTGCTGCCGATAATTTGGCTAATAGCTTATTGATTCGCGATTTCTTGAGTGAATTTGGCTGGAATGTCAACTTAGTCTACAACCAACACGATATCTATGAAGCAATTGCCAATCAGCCAATTGATTTATTGATGCTCGATTTACAATTAGCTGGCGGTGATGCACTCCAGATGGTTAATACAATTCGACGACATAAGCGTTATTATGATCTGCCGATTATAGCTTTAAGCGCTTTAGCAATTCTTGATCAACCACAGCTTGCCGAGCAAGCCGATACAGTTTTATATAAACCACTTAATTTAGTTGAACTTGAACAATTAATTAATACCTTGTGCAACCAACAAAGGAGTCTTGATCGTGAATAATCCTGCAACAATCCTCATCATTGACGATCTCGCAGTTGCACGCGCTAGTATGAATGCTGTGCTTCAAGGTGAGGGTTATCACTTAGTTTTTGCTGAAAATGGCCTATCGGGGATTGCCCAAGCCCTCGAATTATTGCCAGATACTATTTTGCTTGACGTAATGATGCCGGATATGGATGGATTTGAAGTTTGCCGCCAAATTCGGGCTAACCCATTGCTCGCCGAAATTCCGGTGGTTATGGTGACCGCCTTGGATGATCGTGAATCGCGTTTGCAAGGCTTACGCGCTGGAGCCGACGATTTTCTGAGCAAACCAATTGATAGCCTTGAACTAAAAACCCGTTTGCAAACGATTACGCGTTTGAATCGTTATCGACGTTTGCAAGATGAGCGCCGCCAAGTCGAGCGGCTGAATCAAGAAATTATCGATGCCTATAATGCGGGCATTGAGGCTTGGTCGCGGGCTTTAGATTTGCGTGATAAAGAAACCGAGGGCCATAGCAAGCGCGTGACTGAAATGACGGTGCGCATTGCTGAGGCCTTGGGAATTACTGGCGACGATCTGACCCAAATTTGGCGTGGGGCGTTGCTACACGACATCGGTAAAATGGGTATTCCCGATGCGATTTTACATAAGCCTGGCCCATTGACTGCCGAAGAGTGGGTTATTATGCAAAAACACCCAACCTATGCCTATGAGCTGTTGCGGCCAATCCATTATTTAGAGCCAGCCTTAGATATTCCCTATTGTCACCACGAAAAATGGGATGGTAGCGGCTACCCGCGTGGGTTGCAAGGTGAGGAAATTCCTTTAGCGGCGCGAATTTTTGCCTTGGCTGATGTGTGGGATGCTTTGCGGTCCGACCGACCATACCGTGCAGGCTGGCCGGTCGAACAAATTCGTGAACATATTGCTGGTTTGGCGGGCAGCCATTTTGACCCAGCCTTAGTGCCACTGTTTCTACAATTAGTTGAAGAAGCTCCACAGCCCGTATTATTGCAACACTATGCCCCAGCTACGCTTCGCTAGGTTGGGGCTTGTGAGCTTCGTACTCGCGGTGGGCCAACTCGGAAATGAGCATATAGCGCTGAATAATGCTGGCAATCGGGGCAAGCACAGCAATTCGGCGGCTAGCTTCTTGGCTAACGCGAATAAATTCATCAACATCGGTTGCTTGCTCAAAACGGCGTTGCAAGCGTTCGGCTTCAACCTTCAACTGTTCAATGTAAAGCGGTTCTGTTCCAATCATCCCAGTAGCCCTTTCCAAACGACGACTAGCGAATTTGTGGATGGCGTGCAGTATAGATGATCCGCGAAAGATCGGCGAGTAGTGGATCAGAAACTGGTGTATCAATATAGTCGGTGTCTTGCCAAATCCACATGGCCACAATATATTCATCACCGTTGGGATCGCGCACATAGCCTGCATCGGCACGAGCATCATCGATCCAGCCGCTTTTATGGGCCACAAAACTACCTTCAGCGACACCCGCCACAATTTTGTTGGTATCTTTATTCCGACTTAAGATCTCCAACATTTCAGCGCAGCGTTCAGGGCTGAGCAAACTATCTTTGATTGCTAGCAAAACCCCTTGGCCTTGGCTACACTCGACAATCGCCAAAACGACTTGGGCCATCTCGCGTGGCGATGAACGGACATAGGGATCTGCGTCGGTGTAGGGCCGAGCACCCTCTTGACCTCGTTGGGGAATTTCTACGCCCTGGACATTTGAAAGATAATCGATCGACTCAAATGGGGCGGCCAAGGTTGTATATTCTAGGCCTAGAATATCAGTTAATGTTTGATCAAGGATGTATGCGCCTTCTAAGCTATCGCCATCGCCGATCATGGCTAGCAGATCGTTGGAAGCTTCGTTATCGCTATCACCAATCATCAGATCGATCATGGCATATTGATTTTTGGTGAAGCTTTCGCGACTAAGAAATGATTGCAGCAAAATTGGAATTTTCAGCACGCTCATGCCCGAAAAAACCGTATTGGCTTGATAATCGAACCATTGCTTGGTTTCCATATCGTAAACTGAGATGCCAACCACGCCATCCCACTCAGCCTCGCGATCGGCCAAGGCTGCCGTTAGTTGTTCGGTGCTCGCTTGCAAATTCGCCGTGACTGGACTCGTTGGAATCAACAGTGGATCAGTTTGACTCAGTTGCAAGGTTTGGGTAATTTCGGCTACCAAGGCTGTTCGATCAAGCGTCAAGCCAGGAGTCAGCACAAAGGCATAGACCACCCGATCATAGCCAACCGTGGGCGAGATAGCTAGCGCCTGCTCAATTTCGCCAAGCGTCTGATTGAGCAATTGCTGATCGAACGAGGCATTGACTGCTAAGCGAATTGGAATTTGCTTTTCAGCTAGGTCGTGAGCATCGCGTAAGGCTTGGGCAAAATCGAGCTGATAGCCAAGTTGTTGACCATCGAGTTTGATTGGCTCAAGCAAAACTGGGTTGGTCAAAGTCAAGGTGGGGTTGGGATAGGCTGCTTGCAAGGCGGCTAAGGCTTCATCCTCGCTCATACCGCCAATTTCAACACTACCAATTTTGGCGCGTTCAGGAAAAAACCATACGCTTGGTGGCATCGAGGAAACCAACGGTGGAACATCAGCCTCGGAAGTAACAGCAGCAGTGCGTTCAAGATATGAATTGGAGGGAGTGACTGCCGCGCTTGCTGGGAGATAGTAAATCGCTATTCCACAGGCAAGAACTGCCAGCATCATCACCCAAAAGAGCAAAAAAGCTTTTTTCATTGATGCATGTAGCTTGATAATATGATTTGAACGATTCGGCTAACCAGCACACAGAGAACCCACTAAGTATACCGCAGGTTCAGGTTTCGCGGATAGCGAGAGTTCGCTGTTTAAAATGAACATTTTGTGAGAATTCTTAAATCGAGTTAATCTCGCTTGGGGTGGCCTAGCCCTTGCGAAGCCTGCTACAATAGGATTAAGCAATGTTGCATCATTTTGAATGTTGCCCCGTATAGGCTGTATGGCATCGCCAAGGGAGGTACGATGAGACAGCTGCGAATCCTAGCTTTAATTGTTTGGCTAAGTTTGGTAACCCTACCAAGCTTGAGTTATGCTGCGACTGACGATGCTATGTGTGTGGCTTCGGTCAGTGGCATTATCAATCCAGCGGTTGCCGATTATCTGCAACGGAGCGTGATCCAAGCTGAACAGCAAGCATGTCAAGGTTTAGTGATTAAATTAAACACGCCTGGTGGGCTAACAACCTCAACTTGGCAAATTGGCGAGACTGTACTCAATGCCAAATTGCCAGTGATTGTCTATGTTACGCCCCAAGGTGCGAATGCTGGTTCGGCTGGAGTTTTTATTACCTATGCTGCCCATATTGCCGCAATGTCGCCCAATACCAACATTGGTGCGGCCCATCCAGTCGATGGGAGCGGCGTAGATATGGAAGGTGATCTGCGCGATAAAATTACCAACGATGCCGTTGCGCGAATCACCACTTGGGCCGAATCGAATGATCGGGATGCTGAATGGGCTGAGCAAGCAGTGCGCCAAAGTGTTTCGATTGGTAGCAACGAGGCACTTGAACTCGGTGTGATTAATCTGATTGCCCAAGATGATGCTGATTTATTGCGTCAGCTTGATGGCCGCGAAGTAACCTTGGCCAATGGTAATCAGGTGACGCTGCAAACCCAAACCAGTGCTTTCCAACCAATTGAAATGACGTGGCTCGAACGGCTTTTGCACTTCTTGGGCGACCCCACGATTGCCACAATGTTGATTAGCCTCGGTAGCTTGGGCATTTATTTCGAGGCGGCCAACCCAGGTTTAGGCGTGGGTGGTTTCTTGGGCGTAATCGCGATTTGCTTGGGCTTGTATGGCCTCAGTGTACTGCCGCTCAACACGGTTGGGGTGGTGCTGCTGATTCTGGCTTTTGTGCTATTTGGGATTGATATTTTTGCGACCGCACACGGAGCTTTGACGGTTGGTGGCCTAGCTTCATTTGTGATTGGTGCCTTGTTGCTGGTTGATCCAGCCGAAGCACCTGGGATTATCGTCTCACGCGCCTTGATTACAGGCCTTGGCCTTGGGCTGGCAAGCGTGATTGGGCTAAGCATTTGGATTATTCGCCGCAGCAAGCGCGTTGGTCGTGGAGCCAGCGGCGATCGTTTGGTTGGCACAATTGCTAAAGTTCGTTCGTCAGTTGCGCCTGAAGGCACGGTATTTGTTGAAGGAGCCTTGTGGCAAGCCCGTTCCGATGATGTATTGACCGTAGGCGATCAGGCTGAAATTGTTGGTTTAGATGGTTTAACCTTGATTGTGCGTCGAGTGGCGCATAGTGGGCGCTAATGCGCGGAGGTGATTACAATGGGTGAGTTTGGCGGAATTGCCTTAATTTTCATTGCGGTGATCTTATTTTTCTTTTTGATCTCGGCAATCAAAATTATCCCAGAATATGAAAAAGGCGTGATTTTTCGCTTAGGACGGTTGGTTGGCGTGCGCGGGCCTGGCTTATTCTTTGTGATTCCCATGCTTGAGCGTATGTTTCGGATCGACACCCGCGTGATTACGATGGACGTGCCAGCCCAAGAAGTTATTACCCGTGATAATGTGACCATTCGGGTGAATGCGGTGTTGTACTTCTTGGTGATTGATCCAGGCAAGGCGGTAGTGAATGTGATGGATTACATTCGCGCAACCATGCAAATTGCCCAAACGACCCTGCGTTCAGTTGTTGGTCAGTTTGAGCTTGATGAAATGCTTTCGCAACGTGAGCAAATCAACCATCGTTTGCAGCAAATTATCGACGAACAAACTGAGCCTTGGGGCATCAAAGTTAATATCGTTGAAATTAAAGACGTTGAATTGCCTCAATCAATGCAACGGGCGATGGCAAAACAAGCCGAAGCCGAGCGCGAAAAACGCGCCAAGATCATTCACGCCGACGGTGAATTCCAAGCTTCCAAGCGTTTGGCTGAAGCTGCCGATGTGATTTCACGCGAGCCAGTGACTTTGCAATTGCGCTATTTGCAAACCTTGACCGAAATCGCGGTCGAAAAGAATTCGACCTTGGTCTTCCCATTGCCAATTGACTTAATTCGCCCATTTATTGATCGGGCCTACAGTGGTGTTCAGAATGATCACTATTCTGAAGGTGGTAAAAAGCCAAACGAACCCCGCACGGCTGCTGAGCCACGCCGTGGCTTGTTCGACCCAATGACCGGTTTACCGCTCGAATAAATTTGACATAGTGCAGAAAACCCTGATCCTAATTGCTTTAGGATCAGGGTTTTCTGTTTAAATTGCTGCGGTCGAATCGCGGACTACCAACTCGACTGCCAGCCGTTGATAGCTGGTTGGGCTTTGGCCAGCCAGCAGTTCAATCAAGGCTTGGCCTGCTGATAAGCCTTTTTGGCGATGATCTTGGCGAATGGTGGTTAAGCTCGGCACGCTTTGACTGGCTTGAGGAATATCATCAAAGCCCACGATTGAAAGCTGTTGCGGAACCTGATAGCCCGCTTGTTGCGCTCCAGCGATTGCCCCCAACGCCAAACGATCGGTTAAACAGAGAATGGCAGTTGGACGTGGGTTGTGGGCGAGTAAAATTTGGATGGCTGCTGCACCATCGGCTTCGTTGTTATCGTTGCAATCGTAAATTGGCACGCTGCGCCAATCGATGCCTGCTGCTTCAAGTGGCTGGCGATAGCCTTGCAAGCGTAATTGGGTGACGAAAAAGGTTGGTTTGCTCTGATCATGAACGTTTATTGGCGCACTCGATGGTCGTAGATTGGTTTCGACCAAGCGATCGGTGATAATTGCAAATTGGCGATGGCCGAGGCTTAATAGATGCTCGGTGGCCATACGTGCGCCAGCCTCATCATCAACGATAATCGACGGTACATCAGGGCGGGGCGGTTGGTCAAGCAGCACTGTCGGTAGCCGACGTTTCAGAGCAGCCTGAACCAAGGGATCAGTTTCCATCATCGAATAGACAATAAAGCCATCGACCAAGGCTTGTTGAACGGTGGTGGTGTCGTCGTCGCGACCTGGCACGAGTAATAAGCCGAGACCAGCCTGTTCGAGCGTGGTAGCAATCCCTTCAAGCACCATCAACACCGCCGGATCGCGAAAGGCATAGGGCAGGCGCTCGGCAAACAGCACCCCGACCGCGCCAGCCCGTTGTTGGCGTAAACTGCGAGCAACTGGGTTTGGCCCAGGGTAACCAAGCTCGGTAGCGACTGCCAGCACTCGTTCACGCAGCTCTGCTGAAAGTTGGTCGGGTCGATTGTAGGCGTTAGAAACGGTCGAGACAGCGACCCCTAAAGCAGCGGCAACGGTGCTAATGGTGATCCGATGGGGCTTTGCGGGTTCGTGATCATGTGCCACAGATCTGCTCCTTTGGACTGATTGTCAGCCTTTATTATACATGCTATACTTCTGAATCGTTACAGAAAAAACGTTTCAGAAAGGTAATGGGTTGAATCGTGGCGCATTCTACACCTTCGCTTCGGCGGCATTCGACGCTTTTAGTTGGCTTGGCCTATGCAGCATTTATCAGTTTAGGGTTGCCCGATGGCCTAACTGGGGTTGCATGGCCATCGGTTCGCGCAGAGTTTGGTTTATCGCTTGATGCCTTGGGTGCGTTAGTTACGAGCGGCACGATTGGCTATTTGATTTCCAGTTTTAGCAGTGGGCGAGTATTGACCAAAATTGGCGTTGGTTGGCTGTTGGTCTTGAGTTGTCTGGCGACCGCTGTGAGTTTGCTGGGCTATGGTTATGCCCCAACTTGGATTTTTATGGCGAGTTTGGGTATTTTAGCAGGTTTGGGCGCAGGCGCGATTGATGCGGGCTTGAATACCTACGCTGCTGATAATTTCAACCCACGCACACTCAACTGGTTACATGCTTCGTTTGGCTTGGGCGCTGCTAGCGGCCCAGTCATTATGAGTAGCATTATTAGCGCCAATCAATCGTGGCGGGTTGGCTATGTGGTGGTCGGGATTGCACAACTATTACTAGCCAGTGCCTTTGCAATTACCCGCAAACAATGGCAAACCCAACATTCTGAGGCTGCTGTGGAACCGGTTGCAAGCGCCACAATGCTGCAAACCTTGGGTTTACCAGCGACATGGCTGAGCATTCTGCTGTTTTTCCTGTACACGGGCTTGGAATTTTGTGCAGGCCAATGGTTGTATACCCTACTCACAACCTCGCGTGGTATGCCGCCAGGCATTGCTGGGGTTTGGGTGAGTGTCTATTGGGGCAGCTTGACGGTTGGGCGGTTGCTTTCGGGCGTGATCGTTGGTCGGATCAGTGTTTTGAGTTTGTTACGTTTGAGCATGCTGGCGGCGATTATCGGCGTGGTGTTATTCTGGTTGAATGTTGCTCCTTGGCTGACCTTGATTGGGATTGCCTTGCTAGGTTTGGCACTAGCCCCAATGTTCCCTTCGTTTATTGCCTTAACGCCAGCTCGCATGGGGCCAAGCCACTCGGCTAATACGATTGGTTTTCAAATTGCTGCGGCAACCTTGGGCGGCGCTTCGATTACCAGTAGCTTTGGTTTATTGGCCGATGGCTTGGGCCTCGAAATGCTGGGAACTTATCTGTTTGTGGTGGCTTTGGCGATGGCCTTGATTTTTGAGGGCTTGAATCGACTTAAACCAGCAGAATAAACCTTTGTTGTTTTTCAATCACCAAGTATCAGCTGCTGCTTGGTGATTTTGTTGGCCGCCAAATGCACCTTAATCTGTATCGAATGATGCATTGCGGCAAGCCTTCAGCCTGCTAGAATGAGCCTATCTCGCTTGATTGCTGCGCTGGAGGTTTGCCATGATTACTGCTCAACGCCCAAGTTTTAGCCGCTTTTTGTTGATGAGCAGCCTGCTAACAGG
The DNA here is from genome assembly GCF_003512625.1 of Herpetosiphon sp. Taxonomy (NCBI): domain Bacteria; kingdom Bacillati; phylum Chloroflexota; class Chloroflexia; order Herpetosiphonales; family Herpetosiphonaceae; genus Herpetosiphon; species Herpetosiphon sp. The sequence continues at coordinate 38,999 of NZ_DOPT01000001.1, forward strand.
TTTGTTGATTGTGCTCTTTGCTATGACTCGCTGGTTTGATATTCCGGCTGGCGACGTGACCGATTGGTTGGTGGGCATTGTTAGCGTTTGGTGGCTCTTGGCAATTACGGTCATTCCTTGGAATATCTATTTTGATGCTCGCACGGTGATGGCCGATGCTGAAATTTCGCAGCAACGCGGTATTGTCGTTCAAGCCAGCCAACAGCACTATGCCAAGTCGATTGCCAAAAAATCATTAGTTGGGGCAGTGTTGTTGCATCTGGTTTCGGCGGTGGCCTTATATGGCGTTGCCGCCAGCGATATTAGCAGCGTTGGCTATATTGCAGCTGGCGCTGCGATTTTGCTAACTGGGTTGCGGCCAGCCTTACGAGGCTATGAATATGTGGCCCAACGGCTAGCCACGATTCATGAGGAAGTGCGTTTTCCCCGCGATGATATTATGTTGCTCAAAGATAAAGTAGCAACACTCGAATACAAAATTGAGCAATTGAACCTTGAAGAAGCCGATTCATGGGCCAGCGAGCAGGTCAAACAGGCTGAACGTTTAGAGCGCCGCATCGAGCAATTAAACGTCGAATTGCAAAGCTTGAGCACCAATAACGAGGTAGCACATCGCCAAATTAGCCGCGAAATTGAACATGCTGTCGCCCAAATCTCGACCGATGGCCAATTTTTGGAGCATGCCCGCGAGCTAATTCGTTTCTTCAAGCAGGCCTAAAATATTGGCGAGCGATCCAACATGCTTGGATCGCTCGCCTTTTTAATTAATTGCTGCTATTGGCTGGCAATTTAGCATCGACCGCTGCCATCAAGGTTTTGGCAAAGTCGGTTTCGAAGTTAACTTGTTGACCATCGACAAATACCGTGGGCGTTTGTTGTAGTTGACGTTCTAGTGCTGCATCGTAAGCAGTGTTGATCACATCAGTATAGGTTCCGGCATCGACGCAACTTTCAATTTTTTGGCGGTCAGCGCCTGCTTGTTCGACGGCGGCCATAATTTGAGTTTTTGGCCCAAGGCTTTGCGCCCATTGAGTTTGGCTATCGAACAAGGCGTTGTGAATTGGCCAAAATAGATTTTGATCGCCAGCACAGCGGGCGATTTCAGCGGTTAGTTGGGCCGATTTGTGGATTGTTTTCAGCGGAAACTCACGGAAGATCACTTGAGCTTTGCCAGTTTCGACATACAACCCATCGAAATCGGCTTGAGCTAATTCGAGTTCCAGCGTGCGGCAGGCTGGGCATTCATAATCGGCGTAAATTTCGACTTTGACTGGGGCATCGGACTGGCCTTTGTACCAATAGTTATCAGCAGTTTTGCCAACGGGCGCGTTTAAACCAGCTTGGTTGGGCATTGGCCCAGTATTGCTGACGCTGGCGGGCTTGCTCAGCGATTGAACGAGCACAAAGCCAATTCCAAGAATGCCAATGACCCCAAGGGCGAGATAAAACATTTTGAACGAACGGGCTGGCTGGTTGCGGCGGTGGCCTTTGGCTGAACGGGTTGAGTTACTCATCATGCACATCCTCGAAAAAGCTGTAGATCTACAGCATCAACAAAATCTGAATCGAACGATGGACTCAGCTTGTTGGACGAGGAGGCGGTGCGGTGGGCAGCACAATATACGAGCAAGCCTGTTGCAGCGGAATCAGCCATTGCTGGCGTTGGCTGGCTAGGTTGCGGCTAAAGGAGGGCAGAATTAACACCATTGGAAACCAAGCGACCAACTGCACAACGGTGTTGGCAGGACTACTTGGCTCAACCGCATAGCTTGGGATCACCGAGTGTTCAGTGGTACATTCTAAGACGATTGGTTGTTCAATGACTGGAGTTTTAAGCTGTGCTTGGGCTTCGCAATTAACCACACAGCCGACTGGGCAGCCCACGCCAAGATGCAGCACCATCGCCCAACAGAGCAATTGCTGCCATAAAATGCCCAGTACACTGGTTATTTGGCGCAACTTAACCACAAGCAAACCCTAAAATCGATCAACTTACGCCGATCATACCATAGTTTGAGAATGAAAGATCAGGTTAAGCGCTGATTTTTAAGGCGATTAATTGAACGTTTAATCCCCATTAATCAAGCGTTTCATAATAACTAATTTTGCGTTTAACCGCCTCAAGATGTTGTTGCACCTCGGTTAGTTGCTGCTCAACCCGTAGTCGATGTGCTTTTAACAAGTTCAAACGATCGCGCACGGTATGGTCGCCTTGATGCAGCAATTCGGTGTAACGCCGAATATCACGAATTGGCATGCCCGTGGCTCGTAGGCATTTGATGAAATGAATCCAATTGATATGGCGTTGGGTATAGGAGCGATAGCCATTTTGCTGATTACGATCAACCAAATCGTGCAGCAAGCCTGCACGTTCGTAATATCGCAAGGTGTGGGCACTGAGGCCAGTAATTTCGGCCATCTGTTGGATGGTTAAGCTTTGTTCAACGACCTGTTGCATCACCATACATTCAACTCCTGCACAAATATCAACATCTACTGATTGTATGATATAGCTTAGAGTATGCTCTAAAGCAAGTGGCAATTGATTATGTTTATGTACAAGTCCTAATCGACCCACTGGGCCAAACATTTTTGCTCCTGCCAAAACTGCTCAAGCGTGGTGTCGGGGTCGTTGATCACCTGAATGTGCAATGGGCTAAGCCGAATGCTCAGGGGATGGCTAGCTTGGCCTTGCCATGAACCAATTGCTAAGCGCTCGTGGCCTTGGAACTGCAAGTTTTGACGTTTGAGATAGGCCAGAATTGCTGGCACTTGCAGATCGACATTATTGGTTGCTTGGGCGTGTGGGTTGTAAATCGTTTTGGCGAGTGCCAGTAGTTCAGCCAAGTCAGCGGGATTTTGCTCAAAATGAGCGGCATAACTAGCATTATAAATCGATTCGATGGCATGTTCTTGAAGCACAAATTCGCCAGCAATCTGGTAGCCAATTGCCCACTGATCGACTCCATAGCGTTGATCCCAACGGCGTTGGCGCTGCTGACGTTGTTGCGGTGTGCCCGCTCGTCCGATCCTCCGTTCAACAATCTGCCATGGCATAGGTTTGTATCCTTGAACTATGAAGCTGCTTTGCTTGGCTCGATTGTAGGGTTGGTGGGCCAATTTGGCTTCGTTCGCAGGGCCGATTAAGCTTAAATAACCGCATTTAACAAAATAATTGCTGTACGCTGTATAAACATGTTATGAATTAATCATAAAAATATTGCCGCTAGATAAATCTGACAGATTTCATTTAGGATATTACTTCTATACCATGCTTGGATAAAAAACCACCTTGCAGGAAAAGTTAAAAATTGGTATAATTCGCCACGCGATCATAGCCTACATCCCAGCTTCTGAATTAAGAGCATACTAGGGCAGAGAGAACAGCCATCCACGCCGATAACTGCTTTCAAGCGCCAATACTTGCCAATTGTGCCAGTAGCTGGCCTGCCAATGCTTACGATAGCCGATCATACGCAGAGCGGCGTAGCTAGTACAAGATTGTTGGGCTAAGGGTTCCACGCTGAATCTCCCATGCACAATATTTAAGGTGAGCAAGCCAACAGTTGGGATGTTGCTCATCGTAGCGCGAAATTGTAGGAGGAAGCATGACCTCACGAACCTCGGAGAATAGCCTATTTCGACCCTTACAACAACGCTTGTTTGCTTTGCTCTGGACGGGCCAGACGATTTCGCGTTTGGGCGATACGATGTATCAAGTGGCGCTCTCGCTTTGGGTTTTGGAAAAAACTGGCTCGGCAACGGCCATGGGCTTGGTTTTGATCTGCTCATTTGCGCCGATGATCGTGTTTTTGCTACTTGGCGGCGCAGCGGTTGATCGCTTTTCACGTGGTTGGCTGATGTTTAGCTCGGATATGTTGCGAGCCTTGATTGTGGGTGGGGTTGGAATTCTGGCCCTAACGAATACGCTGCAACTCTGGCATATTTATGCGGCGAGTATCTCCTTTGGGTTTTTTGATTCGTTCTTCCAACCAGCCTATAGCGCCTTAGTGCCCGATGTTGTGCCGGCTGAATCGCTGCCTGGAGCTAATTCACTGACAGCTCTGAGCGCCCAAATGACCTTGATTTTGGGGCCATTGATTGCCGCTTTGGTTGTTGGTTTCGGTGGATCGGCAACCGCCTTTTTATTCAACAGTGTTTCATTTTTGGTTTCGGGCTTGTGTCTGATTCCGCTGTTATCGACTGATGCCAGCCGAGCCAAGGCCAAACGCTCGAGTGGCATTTTAAAGGATGTTGGGGCTGGCTTGAAAACCGTCAGCACTAATCCATGGCTCTGGATGACGATTATTCTTTCGTCGTTAGCTAACTTGCTGCTGGCTGCTCCTGCTCAAACCGCCCTGCCAATTTTGATTAATAAATTTTTGAATTTACCCAGCGAACGATTAGGTTGGGCGCATGCCAGCATTGCGTTGGGTGCGGTTTCGGCCTCGATCTGGCTGAGCAAAGGTAATCGCTTGCGCCGCCGTGGCTTGATGGGCTATGGAGCTTTATTTCTTGCTGGTTTGGCTACGCTCTTGGTCGGGATTATTGGTTTCAATGTGAGTATGCTTGGGGGAACCATGGCCTTGGCAGCTTTGCTGGGCGTATTGGTCTTCCGCGGGATCGGGATTGCAACCTTTGGCTTGATTTGGACGCATACCATGCAAGAAATGGTTGAGCGCGAACAACTTGGGCGGGTTGCCAGCATCGACTTGCTTGGCTCAATCGCCTTATTGCCAGTTGGCTATGGGGTGGCTGGGTTAGTCGCTGACAAATTTGGTGCACCAGCCTTGTTTGCAACCTGTGGCGTGATTATGCTGGTGATGACGGTTCTGTTTAGCTTCCATCCAGTAGTCCGCAAATTAAATTAAGCCTAAATCTACAGATAAACAGCAACCACGGCTCACCGCGAGTCGTGGTTTTTTTGCGCTATAATCGCCTATATTTGCAAAAGGAGCATTCATGAATCGCCAATTAGATTCACAGGCATGTTTTGTCTGTGGCAAAAATAACCCCAGTGGCTTGCAATTGGATTTCTTTGAGGAAGAGAAAACGGTGATCACGCGATTTGTCTCAACCGCACTTCATCAAGGTTGGCCCGGTTTTGTGCATGGCGGCATTATCGCGACAATTCTTGATGAAACGCTCGGTCGAGTGGGATTTTTGATCGATGCTTGGACGATGACTGGGCGTTTTGAGGTTCGCTATCGCCAGCCAGCCCCGATTGATCAAGAAATTACCTTTACTGCCAGCATGGTGCGTGATCGCGGGCGAGCGCTTGAGGTCGAAGGTTTTGCCCAATTGCCTGATGGTACGATTGTGGCTGAGGCAACTGGTTTGTATATGCGGGTTTCGCCCGAACTGCGGGCAACGCTCTCCGAGCAAATTGCTGAAGGTTATTAATTTCGCCATATTCCCTTTTTGCTGATCAAGGGTAGGTTTTACCCACATCATCGATCAATCACCATGAATTGTTGATCACCACCCTTCCGTCCCGCCTCAAGGCGGGAGACGCAGGGGGCTTTAATC
>NZ_DOPT01000001.1:44581-118698 GCF_003512625.1 Herpetosiphon sp.
CTCAAGGCGGGAGACGCAGGGGGCTTTAATCCCCCTGCAACCCCCTAAAGTACAATTTAAGAAGGGCACGAATCTAACGATCAAACTAGCATCACTTGGTTTGTAGCGGAGTGTCTTTTTAACTACCTACCCTTGGAAGGTTGAGGTGAGGGCATGCTCACGCTATAAACCGCAAAATTCCCCTCCGATCCTCACAATTTCTCCATAATTGGCTGCTATGCTAGCGCTTACTGCGGCTGTTTTGGGCTGGTTAGCGAATGGAGATTTGGCTGATGGACTATACCATTTTATTAATTGATGATGAAGCTAAACTGCGCCAAGTGATTCGGCTCTCGCTTGAGCAAGAGGGCTATCGCGTGGTTGAGGCTAGTAATGGGCGGGAAGCGCTGTATCGGGCACGGATTGAAAAGCCCGATTTGGTGGTGCTTGACCTGATGATGCCTGAGATGAATGGAACTGAATTTTTGCTGGCCTTTAGCAAAGAATCCAACACGCCAGTGATTATGCTCACAGCGCGGGTCGAAGACCACGATAAAATTATTGGCTTGGAATTGGGCGCTGACGATTACATAACCAAGCCGTTTAATATGCGTGAATTAATTGCGCGGATTCGCGCTGTGCTGCGTCGCACCCATAAACCAACGCTTGAGCCAGATCTGATTCGGGCTGGCGATTTGGTGCTCGATCGCGGGTCGGCAACGGTCTTGGTCGGTGAGCAACAACTAAGCCTAACTCGCTCCGAGCTTGAAATTTTGGCCACCTTTATGACTGCGCCTGGCCTGATTTTCTCGCGGCTCGATTTGCTTGATCGCTTATCGCTTGGCGATGCCTACGAAGGCTATGAGCGCTCAATCGATGTGCATATTCGCAATCTGCGCACTAAAATTGAGCCAGATTCACGTCAGCCACGCTATATCGAGACGGTGTATGGCATGGGCTATCGCTTTAAAAAACAATGAGGTGAGCTATGCGCCGAATCTGGCAGCTGCGCCACTCGTTGGCAACCAAGCTGATCTTGGCTTTTTTGTTGGTCGGCTTAATTGGAATTTCCTTAGTGGCGCTATTGGTGGTTGTGCGTACCCGCTCAGAGTTCAGTCGCTTTCTCTCAGAACGTGATCGCACGGCTTTGGCGAATGCGCTCGCTGAGCATTATGCAGCAACTGGCAGTTGGCAAGGCTTGAGCCAAGCGCTTGATGCCCAACCTGGATTAATTGAATTGCGCCAAAATGTGGTGTTGGTCGATGCCAACGGTGCGATCATCAATAGCCTGCAAGAATCAACCGCAACCCAAACCATGCAAGATATTTTGCGTTTTGCCGGCGAGCCAATTGTAGTCAATCAACAGACGGTTGGCTATATGCTGCCGCATCCGATGACTGTGCCAAACCCTGAATTGCCACCACCCTCGCCTGAACAAGATTTTTTGGCGCGAGTGACGTGGGCGGCAACCGCCAGCGCCAGCGCAGCAATTCTTTTGGCCTTGTTGATTGGTGCATTGCTAGCCCAAACCTTGACGCGGCCAATTCGGGCTCTGATTACTGCTACCCACAAATTGGCTGATGGGACATTTGATCATCGGGTGACGGTGCAATCGCACGATGAAGTTGGTCAATTAGCCCAATCATTTAACCAGATGAGTGCCAAATTGGCCCGTGCTAGTCAACAGCGCCAACAAATGACCGCCGATCTTGCCCACGACATTCGCACACCGTTGAGTATTTTACGCAGCTACACCGAAGGCCTGAAAGATCAACGTTTTGTTGGTTCGCCAACTATTTATAACGTGCTGCACGAAGAAGTTGAGCATTTACAACGGTTGGTCGAAGATCTGCGGGTGCTTTCGTTGGCTGATGCAGGCGAGTTAGTGCTCAATCGGCGGATGATCGATCCGCGTGCTATTTTAGAGCGGGTTGGTCTCGCTCATATTATGCAGGCTGAGGCTCAAGGCATTGCGCTAACGGTCGAAGCATCCGAGCAATTACCTTCAATTGATGTCGATACTGATCGCATGACCCAAGTGCTGAACAATTTGGTCTCGAATGCCTTGCGTTATGCCAGCGCTGGCGCGATTAGCTTGGGAGCACAGCTGCGTGGAGATCAGGTGGTGATCACGGTGCAGGATACGGGCAGTGGAATTGATGCCGCCGATCTGCCGTTTATTTTTGATCGGCTGTATCGTGCCGATAAAGCGCGGCAGCGCAACGCGAGTAGCACTTCGGGCTTGGGGTTGGCGATTGCCAAGGCGATTGTTGAAGCTCATGCAGGCACAATCAGCGTCGATTCTTGGGTGGGCAGCGGCACGACTTTTACGATTAGCCTACCAGTTGCAAACCCTCACGCGCAAATTCGCCCCAAAACTACATAGCAAATGCGAGATCTCCTAACAGTTTTATAACAATTCTTGGATAAACTCTTAATCAGAAGCTAACACTGATGGCCGACCGCTCTGGCGTTGCGGCTTGCGAAGGAACAACGATTATGCTGCAACAATTGCGTTATCAACCAACTTTAATCTGGCCAAATGAGCTAACTCTGGCCTATGAACCAGATTGCACCGAGCCACAAGCCTTGATTCAGCCAAGGTTGGCTGGCTTTCGCTCGATTAGTCTCCAACAGATGGATTCGGTGGCCTTGCTCAATCGTACCGATAGCAAATATGTATGTTCGATTCAGCAATTGGCTGCAATCTTACCCGATTTGGCAGCAGATTATCGGGTGTTGGAGATCGCTGGGCGGCGCATGCATCGCTATCATACGCTCTATTTCGATACTGCCGATTTTGCCTTGTACCGTCGGCATCACGCTGGTGGCCGCAATCGCTACAAAGTGCGTAGCCGAACCTATCTCGATACGCAGAACTATTTTCTCGAAGTTAAACATAAAGTGAATAAATATCGCACGATCAAGCATCGGCTTGCAACACCCTATGCCGTGGAAACGTTTACAGCTGCCAGTTCCAGCTTTTTACAACGCATTGTGCCATTTGAAGTGAGCTTATTGCAACCAACCTTGACCAACAATTTCAGCCGCATCACCTTGGTCAATATCGCTGAGCAAGAGCGTGTAACCTTGGATATTGGGATTGGCTTTCAAGCTGATTCGCATTCAGTTGAACTGACGGGTGTGGTGATTGCCGAAGTCAAACAAGCTGGGATAAATCGTGGTTCGCCGTTTATCCAAGGCATTCGCGGACAACATTTGCACACGATTGGCATGAGTAAATATTGCAGTGGGGCGGCGTTGCTCTATCCCGATTTACCACGCAATAGCTTTAAACCAACCCTGCGCTATCTGAATACATTGATGGAGTATGCCCAATGACAACTGATTTAACGCAATTTTTGCTGGGAGCGGGCTTTAATTTATTGGTAACGCTGCTGATTGTGCGCGGCGTATACTATCCCGTGACCCAAGATAAAAACTTTGTTTTTACCTTTATTGGCTTCAATATGATCATCTACTTTGTGCTGGGCTTTCTGACTAGCGTCGAGGTAGGCGTAGGCGTGGGCTTCGGACTATTTGCAATTTTCTCGTTGCTGCGCTATCGCACCGACGAGATTCCGATTCGCGAAATGACCTATTTGTTTATTTTGATTGCGCTGGGCGTGATGAATTCGCTGATGCATAGTGGCAGTTTGCTGCAAATTGGCATCGCTAACGCTGTGATTTTGGTGATTTTGTTTGTGCTCGAAAAAGGTTGGGGCTTTCAATTTGAAGCCAACAAGCGCGTAGCCTACGACAAAATTGAACTGATTGGGCCTGCACGTAGCGAAGAATTGTTAGCCGATTTGCGCGAACGCACCGGAATTGCCGTCAAGCGGGTTGAAATTGGCCGCATCGATTTACTGCACGATATGGCCGATTTGAAAATTTTCTACGATGAAATGCCTCGTCTGAGTGCGAAACGCCAATCAACCACCACCCGCGTGCTGCGCGATCAGCATCAACTGCCCTAAGCGATTTTTGAAACTTGGAATGTGTCACAGAGCGTCGTCACACGGCGGCGCTCTGCTTGATGTTGTAACGTTTGTGAGGTTCCCATGAAATTTTGGCGTTGGCTTTGCTTATTGGCTATTGGATTAAATTTGGCCGCTTGTGCGACTTCGACTCCCACGACCGTTGTGACTGCTGAACCGACCGCCGAGGATGCGGCAGTCACTCGGCCAGTGGGCTGGAACGAGGCATCGCATGGTGATAGCGCTGAGCCAAATTATGCAGTGGTTTTTGCCCAAAATAAGGTCAATCAATTAACCATCACGATCGATTCAGCCTCGTGGCAAGCAATGCAGGATAATATGACCGAGCTGTTGGGCGAGCCAGGCAGCCGTCAGATGGGCGGTGGTTTTCCTGGTGGCGTATTTACCGACACGGCAGGTTTGCCAATGCGGCCAGGCGGTGCGTTTACTGATACATTGGGCATGCCGATGCGACCAAATGGTGCGTTTACTGATACTGCTGGAATGCCAATGCTACCAGGTGGTGCTTTTACTGATACAAACAGAATGCCTGGTGGTTTTGGCGGCGGAATGCCCAATATGGGCAATTTTTCAATCGAAAACCCAATGTGGGTCACGGCAACATTGACCTTCGAAGGCCAAACCTGGACAAATGTGGGCGTGCGCTACAAAGGCAATTCGTCGTTGATGAGCGCTTGGAACAGCCAACAAGCCAATTTGCCCTTTAAAATTGATTTTGATGAATTTGAAAAAAGCTATCCTGAGATTGAGAACCAACGTTTTTATGGCTTCAAACAATTGGCGCTCTCGAACAATTTAGGCGATGCGACGGCCATGCGCGAAACGCTGGCCTACGATGTGTTTGAGCAAATGGGCTTGCCTGCTGCTGAAACTGCCACCTATGAAGTGTTGATTAATCATGGCGATGGGGTTGAAAGTCTGGGTTTGTATACGGCGGTTGAGGTGATCGACGATACGGCGATTGCCCGCGTATTTGGCGATGATAGCGGCAATATTTACGAGGGTGATGGCAGCGCCGCCAGCTTCGCCGCAGGCACAAAGGATGCAATCGAGGAAAGTTTTCAGAAAGAAAATAACGATACCACCGATTGGGCTGATGTTGAAGCCTTGTACGATGTATTGCATTCCAGCGAACGCACCAGTGATCCGGCGGCTTGGCGAGCCAAGTTGGAAGCGATTTTCGATGTGCCAAGTTTTCTCAAATGGCTGGGGGTTAGTACGCTGCTGGAGCATTGGGATACCTATGGAGCCATGACCCATAATTATTATCTTTACAACAACCCAGCGACTGGCAAACTAACCTGGATTTCGTGGGATCACAACTTTGTTTTGGGTGCGATGGGCGGCGGTGGTATGCGTGGCAATCAAGCCATACCAAATGTAGCGAATCCAGCTGTTGGTGCTGGTAACCAAATGCCGAATAATGCCAATGCCGGTGGCATGCGTGGGCCAGGAGGCGGCTTTGGGGGCCAAAATAATACCTTTGATAAAGCTAGCATTACCAGCGATTGGCCATTAATTCGCTATTTGCTTGATGATCCGACTTACTATGCGGCCTATATTGCGGCGTTGCGCGAAACCAGCAACCAATTTGATGCTGAAGCCTTGGTCCAAAAATATACAGCCTTGGCAGCAACGATCAGCCCAAGCGCCGCCCAAACAATCAGCCTCGACGACTATAACAGCGCAGTGACCACGTTGATGGAGCGCATTAAGACCCGTAGCGCTGATTTGAAAACCTTCCTAGCAACCCAATAGTTAAATGGATGGCCTGTGAGTTGGGATTAACTCACAGGCCTTTATTGATTTAGGCCAACAATCCGCCATCAACATTAATCGTCGCGCCAGTGATAAAAGCTGCGCCAGGACTGGCCAAAAATGCCACGGTTGCTCCAACTTCTTCAGCCTTGCCAAGCCGTTTGAGCGCAATTGCTTGAGTGATCATATCGAGCATTGGGCCATCGCCTGGTCCCATATCGGTGTCGATTGGGCCTGGCTGAATATTATTAACCGTGATGCCACGTCGTCCTAGCTCATTGGCCCATGCGCGGGTATAGCCTGCGACCGCTGCTTTGGTCGCTGAATAGTCGCCAAAACCAGGAATTGGAGCGGTATCTGCCGAGACTGAGCCAATCGAAATGATTCGTCCGCCATCTTGCAAAAGTGGGGTTGCTGCCCGCACTGCGCTGGCGACACCCTTCACATTCACGGCAAACATATGCTCAACGGCTTCCAAATCGGCGTTAGCATCATTCAATGGAGCTAATTGAATCACTCCAGCGTTATTGACCAAAATATCGAGCTTGCCAAAATGTGACACAACCTTATTGACCAAGGCGGCTACTTGGTCGCTATCGGCTTGGTCGGCTTGGAAGGCCACAGCTTTAACCCCAAGGGCTTGCAATTGCTCAACCACGGCTTCGGCTTTGCTGGCTGAGGCGACATAACTAATGGCGACATCTGCGCCTTGTTCAGCCAAGGCAACCGCGCTGGCTGCGCCAATTCCGCGTGAACCACCAGTGACCAAGGCAACTTTTCCGGCTAATGGCTTGCTCATCGAACATCCTTCTAAATTTCAATTAGAATAATATAGTACCGATTAGTACATATATTTTGTACTGATCGGTACTATATAGAGAATTCGCTGGTTTGTCAAGCCTGATTTTGATCCACGAAGAGCACGAAGGGCAGGCATGTGGCTCTAGGCTAGCGGAACGTTGTACTGAAACCACGAAGAACGAGAAGGTCACGAAGGTTAAGTTTTTTGGCTACGAATTACAGAACGGCTATAGGCTAGCGGAATACAGGTTGGCATGCCAATCAATCTCCGATAGTCAATAGCCTATAGCCGTTAATCGCTCTGCGCCTCTGGGTTAAAACCCGATCCTCGTTCCCCAACGACCAATCCCCACATGCAACCATGAATGACTATGCTGGGATACAAAGGCTAATGCAGGTAGGATTTTAGCGAACAGCTTGGCGCAGTGACTGACGGTGTTGTACGAGACAAATAATCGCAAAGACCATTTCGGTTGCGGCTCCGGCGCTTGCTGCGATAGCAGGAGCTGCTGCTAGAAATGCCAGTGCGATTGCTACTGCCGCAAGGACAAGGCCTAAAACCCAGTAGAGCCGCATGCCATAAAGCGTTGCGAATACAAGATAGCGTCCCCCGATGACCAACAGCATTGCCATAAAGAACCAGCTTGGTTTTTGCTGACCTAAACCATAGGCAAGCGGCATAGAAAAGACCAGCCAGAAAGTGCTAGCGCCCGCGAGTTGCCCAAGCGGATTGCCTTTGGTGTGCGTTCCTCGTGCGCCAAGCGCCTTGCTGATCAGAATCGATACTGGGAAGATCAGCATACCACCCAGTAGTAGTGCCCAGATTGATCGTTCGGCTGAGCCAGTAAGTGCCACACCTGCCGCAATTGACCATGCCAGTGCTGAAGCCAAAATTCCAGCAGCCCCACTATAATAGCCATCACGCATGTCTGCTTGGGCTTCAGAAATTGATTGGTCCATGCGTCCAGATCCCCTTGTGCATCATGTGCACTATAACGACCAATGCCTCGGTCGCAGGCTTCATTAAATTCTGAGCAGGTTACTCAGTCTGAATAGAATAGCAAACATTAGGCGCTAGCGTTACAATTTTAAAGATGGTATGAGTCGTTGATTGCGCTATATCTCTGCGTTTAAAACCCGATCCCCAACGACCAATCCCCATATGCAACCACGAAGAACGCGAAGGGCACGAAAGGTTAAGTTTTTGGCTACGAATTGCACGCATTGTGGTAAGGCTATCGGCTATATGTAATGATTCATTGGGTTAACAACCAATTGTAACGTGCCCTCACCCCCTAACCCGCACGCGAGGCGAGAGGGAACCGCTCTAGCAGCGCTCCCCTCGCCCGCCGCCGTGGGAGAGGGGCTGGGGGTGAGGGCATTCTGGTCGTTATCCTTTATCTGCGCTTGTGTTAAGCACCTGTTTAGCGTATGATCATTATGGTCAATAAAGATAGATTGGTTAGCGACGATGAAAGCAGTAAATGAACCAAAAGTTGGGCGGCCTCGGGCCTTTGATCGTGATGTGGCCTTGAACCAGGCCTTAGAAGTTTTTTGGAATTTGGGCTATGAGGGCGCTTCGTTGAGCGATTTGACCGAGGCGATGGGGATTAATCGCCCTAGCTTGTATGCAGCTTTTGGTAATAAAGAGAGCCTCTTTCGCGAAGTGCTGAATCGCTACTATGAATTGAGCTTGCCTTCAATTCTGGCAGCCTTAGATCACCCCCAAATTGCTATTGCGCTTGAGCAATTGCTGCGGACTAATGTGGCCCAAATTACCAACCCATTAGTGCCTGCTGGCTGTTTATTAATTCGTGGTGTGCCGGTCTGCAATTCGCAAACCGAGCCAATTCATCACGATGTAATTGAGCGGCGTTTGGGCCAAGAGCACGTTTTGAGCGAACGTTTGCAACGTGCCCAACGTGAAGGCCAGCTGCACGAATCGGTTGATCCGTTGGCGCTGGCCCGCTGCATTATGACCTTTTCCAATGGCTTATCGATTCAAAGTATCAATGGGGTAACCCAAGCTGAGCTTGATCAAGCGGCTGATTTGTTTTTGCAAGGGCTACGGGGATTGTTGGTATAACATCCTAAATGATAAAAAAATTACGTTTAGCAGCTGAGTATGCTTGCTTTCCGCTCTGGTGGGACGATGGTGTTCAGTTTGGTGAGCTTGATCCCAGCGAATTACCAATTAGCCCACAATTATAGCAAGCGTTAATCGATTGGTCTGAGCAATTTGATGCAATCTACAATCTTGATGATCCGGCTACGGCCAGCTTTGTAAGCCTTGCAGCGGAGCGGCTATTTGCCGAACAAGGCTTAGTTTTAGCCCAACAACTCCAAACTGAATTAGGCTGCGAATATCATATTTGTTATAGCTATCGCGTGTAACGTCTAAGTTGCTAACCACTTAGTATTAGGTAGCTTGTAGACCTTTAACGCCAGCGCTATTGGTATAACGATCGCCTGTTTGTAGTTTCCTGATCAATGTAGCTAATTCGGTTTGGCGTGATTCATCAACAACTAAACCTTGTAATAAAACTAACGCCTCATGTTTATCAATTTGTCCATAAAGTGCATAATAGCTGGCATATAAGCTCTGATAAATTGCTGGATGCCAATGAGGATCTGCAATTAATTGAGCATAGATTGGTGCTTTTAAATACCAAGCCGCCGTTGCTGAACTATTGAGGATACTTGCTAATAGCGCTGAATTTGGATTGTGGGTTAATCTATTCCAGATATCCTGGCAGTTATCACATAATTCGAACCAATCTGTAGTGAGATGATATTCGAGTGGGCCTGACCATGCTAGCTTGCCCTGTAACAAAATTCGGCGAACTTCGGACCAATAGAGTTCTTGGGTCGCGCCATCAAACTGTTGATACCGACTCCAATTGAGGGAAAGTAGCGTATAGCAAGGGAGATCTTCGTAGATTGAAAACAAAAGCTGTACTTTTTGGAGATTGGTTAATCCATTCGATTCATCCCAAATCAAGTCGTCAATCGTATGCGCTAGATCCGAGCTATACCAGAGTTGATTGGGGTTATTTGCCTCAGATCCAAACCAGTGAGCATCCTCAGATTCGAGGGTATACAGTTCTAGGCTAATCTGTTCGATGATCTGTTGTTTATCCATACCTTCTCCGCAAAACTCATTGAATAGCTGAAGTCTGGAGTGTTAGCCTAAAACCTCAGCTATTCAATTACTTGACTATGTTGGTTATTCCTCAGTTGCTTGATCAGCGCTTGGCCGTTCGAAAATTTGCTCAATTGCTAGCTCAAACAAGTCGGCAATTTTGAAGGCTAGCGGCAAACTTGGATCGTATTTGCCAGTTTCTAGCGCATTGATCGTTTGGCGCGATACTCCCAAGGCTTGAGCCAAATCGGCTTGCGACCATTCACGCTCGGCTCGTAACACCCGCAAACGGTTTTTCATTGGTAGCTCCGGTTGGCGAAGGCTAAACCAAAACTCCAGCAGGTTGTCAATAATGGCAGAATCCACAGCCACGAAAGTTGTGGCAAATCAACCAACACTTGGAGCAATCCATAGCCACAGGTTAGAAAGCTAGTCGCGCCTACGGCAAACGCTAGGGCTAACAACTGAATGTGGCGTTGAAATTCATCTAGGCCACTGATTGCCCGATACATTGCCTGAATGCCCAAGCCAACTGGAACCAAGGGCACGATTGCCAACAGCGCTCGCCATGGCGATTCAGGCAAGTTTGGCAACGCTAACATCACGCCCATCAGCAAGATTGGGAACAACACGAAGGCGATAATAAGTTGACGTAATGCCGATGATTTGGTGTTCATTGAAAGCTCCTTGACTTAATCACTTGACTAACCTGAGTATAGATCAGTATGTTGATTAAGTCAAGGATGCTTTACAAAAAGAAATGCTTGTTTTACAAAAAGACATTGAACATTGACATGTAGCTAGAATAAGCCAACTGTATTGCCATGTTCATCGATATCAATTTGTTGGGCAGCAGGGTTAGCGCTAAGCCCTGGCATGGTCATCATATCGCCAGCAATGGGGTAGATAAAGCCTGCTCCAATGCTGGCCCGCACTTCACGAATTGGGAAGCTATAGCCCGTTGGCGCACCTTTGAGCGCCGGATCATGGCTGATGCTCAAGTGAGTTTTGGCCATACAAATCGGCAAATTGCCAAAGCCATTGGCCTCAAGTTTGGCTAATTGTTCGCTGGCTGCTTCGCTATAACTAACTTCCGCTGCTCCGTAGATTTTGGTGGCAATTGTGGCAATCTTAGCGGTCAACGGCTGCTCAAGTTCGTATAAAAATTGGGCTTGGCCTGCTTGGTCAATTGCGGCTAGCACTTTTTCTGCCAATTCTTCGCCGCCAACCCCGCCTTGGCTAAATACCTTGCTCACCGCTACATCAAAGGCTCCGGCACTCATCGCGATTTCGCGTACCGCCTCGATTTCCGAGGGATGATCATCAGGGAACGAATTAAGCGCAACGACAACTGGCAGGCCAAATAATTGGGCATTGCGAATATGCTTTTGCAGATTGGCCCCGCCTGCATAAACCGCATCAGGATTTTCTTGCAACAAATCGGTGGGCAAATCGCGACCTGGTTTGATATTCCAGCGCCCGCTGTGAGCTTTGAGCGCACGAATTGTAGCGACCAACACCACGACCGCAGGTTTGGCATCAAAGGCGCGACATTTGATATCGAAAAACTTCTCGCCGCCCATATCCATGGCAAAACCAGCCTCGGTCACCACATAATCGGCGATCCGCAGGCCAACTTGATCGGCGACGACGCTGGCGTTGCCGTGAGCGATATTGGCAAATGGCCCGCCATGCATCAACACAGGCGTATTTTCAATTGTCTGCATCAAGGTTGGATGAATGGCATTGCGCATAATCACCGTGGCTGCACCCGCCGCCTGAATATCATCGGCAGTAATTGGTTGGCCTTGACGAGTGAACGCCACCACCATGCGCCCGATGCGTTGGCGGAGATCGCGCATCACATCGGCATGGTTTTCGCCACTGACCAAGGCTAAAATAGCCATTAATTCGCTAGCAGCAGTAATATCGAAGCCCGTTTGGCGTGGAATGCCATGTTGCGAACCGCCTTGGCCGATTGTGATCGAGCGCAAAAAGCGATCATTGACATCTAGCACTCGCCGAATCTGAATTTGCTCAGGGTCGATGCCCAGCCGATTTTTTTGATACCAACTATTGTCGGTCATGGCGGCGATTTGGTTGTGGGCTTGGGTCACGGCGTGAATATCACCAGTTAAGTGCATCAAGCTATCTTCTAAGGGGATAACTTGCGAATAGCCGCCACCTGAGCCACCACCTTTAATCCCAAAAACTGGGCCAAGCGAGCTTTGGCGCAGCGTGCAGATGGCGCGTTTGCCCAAGCGACTTAAGGCCATTCCAAGGCCGATCGTCGTGGCAGTTTTGCCCTCGCCAAGTGGTGTTGGAGTCATGGCGGTCACTAAAATCTGCTTGCCGCGAGGCCGATCATGGCTCGCATCAAGCAGATCAAGGTTAATTTTGGCACGGTAGCGGCCATACGGTTCGACAAATTGCTCAGCAATCGCTAATTCTTCGGCAATTTGGGTGATGGGGCGTGGCGTAGCCTCGGCAGCGATTTGTAAACTAGTTTTCATGAACGCTGTGTCCTTGTATGAATTGTCCGTACCGCCGTTGGTACGGTTGCTACTGCATGCAATAGCAGGCGATTAAAGCAAAGCCACCGCTTATCCCGCTGATTGGTGGCTTTGCCCTAATCATGGGTATTGTAGCGGTGTTTTGCTGGATAAATTATAGTTATTTTTATCAACAGAGGTTGACAAATCGCAACGATTTAGGCGCGACCAAACATCCGCCCGAGCACGCCGCGCACGACTTTGGGTCGTAACAAAGCTTCTGGCCCTGCCAAAAGATGCATCACATCCAAAAAGGCTTGGTAAATTTCGGTCGATTGGGCACTCAGCCAAAAAACATGATCGGTATACCATTGCAAAAAGCGAATTTTAGGGTTGCGCGAGCCTGGCATACCTTTGAAGCGCAAGGCTTCTGATTGGGTAATCAGCCATGGTACATCAATAATTTTCTGCGCTTGTTTGAAAAAGGCTTGTGCCAACGTTGCTGCTTGTTGGCCTTGGGCCGAAGCCAGCACTTGATCGAGCGTATGGGCCTCTTTACAGGCGATCGTCATCCCTTGACCAAAAACTGGATCAAGGCTGCATAAAGCATCGCCAAGCACCAAAAACCCTTGGGGAAAACGCTTTAATTTGTCATAACGTTGAAATGCTTGCTGTGGGTAGCCGAAACGCATAGCTTCGCCGGCAGGAGTTGCCTCGGCCAACGTGGTATAAATATCGGGCACTGGCAAGGTTTTGACAAACTCCAATACACCTTCGCTGGTAGGGGTTGGGTGCTGCCCAAGATAGCCAAACAACGTTACAATCCAATGTTCATCGTCGATCGGGGCAATAATTGCCCCACGTGGCGAATCGGCTGAAGGATGGCAAGCCAAACATTGCCAATTGCGCGGCGAATTGGTTTTTTTGAAGATTTGGCTGACATAGACCAAATCGATCGGCATAACTTCTTTGGGCGGGGCTGGATAGCCAGCGGCTTCGAGCCATTGGTTGGTGCGTGAACCACGGCCAGTCGTATCAACCACCAAATCGGCTGCAAGTTCGCTGGTTTGATCAGCATGCTTCAACAGCACACCTGTTACGCTGGTTTTGCTGGGATCAAACAGCAATTGCTCAACATTGGTTTGGCTGCGAAACTCAATTTTAGGATGCTGGTGGACATAGCCCCGAATGCGGCTTTCTAAGGTTACCCGCGCTTGCGGATAAAAACTAATCTTGCAGGGTTGGCGCGTTTTCCATGAACCGCCCTGAAACCATTGCACGTCACGCGACCAATTCAACTCTGGCACGCCTGCGCTATGTAAATCGTTGGTAAAGTTCGGGAAATAATGTTGCAAGACATTAAATCCGCCAGTTAATAAAATATGAACATGATTGGCTTGCGGCACGCCCTTGCGTGGTTGGGTTTCATCGCTCATGGCATCGCGCTCAACGATGGTTACCGTTTGAAAATGATTGGCTAAGGCGCGTGCTGCGACTAAGCCTGCCATACTTGCGCCGATCACGACAGCTCGTTGTCGTTGCATAACACCCTCCTAAATCGCTTGATGCTTGCTAATGCTGTTAGTTGACGAAAAAACTAACAGTTTCTTTCTTCATGCAATTCATAGAGGGCATCAATAGATCGGGAGTTAACACTGTAGGAGCGATACAAGATTTGATTTGTCGGATTGAGCATGGTCATCAACCGCGCATGGATTGATGGCCGTTGAACTAAATCAAGCGCTTGCTCAGGTACTATCTACTGAACTGCTAAACTTTCGGCGCTAGTGGTTAATTGTCCAGATTGATAGCTACAACGAAAATCGAGATTAACGCTACCCAAGGCTAGATTGGAAGATACGCCGACTAAGTGCTCAATTTTAGCCTGCACGCCAGTTTCTTCAAAAATCTCGCGAGTCAGCGCTTGGGTCAGGCTCTCACCAATTTCAACCTGCCCACCAGGAAATTCCCAACCGCCTCGCGGGCTTTGCAAAAGCAAAATTTCACCATTATGGTTAACAACACAACCAGCAACGGTTACGATATGGCGTGGTGGAATCTGGTTCATGACAACTCCTCAATTAAATCTTGTTGCATGGAGTTTGCCTGAGAGCACTGCTTCGTTCAATCGTAGCCAACTGATACCTTGCTTAGCTGTGTCTTTTATCCCCCAAGCCTGCAACCCAGATAGATGGTATACTCCCTCTATTGCTGGCTTTACGGAGATTGGCTGCATGGCTCGCTCGTTTCAAGCTCTGATTCCCCGCTTGCGGCTGCATGCTGGTTTGACGCTGCTGCTCTATGTTACAACTCACCTGCTGAACCATGCGTGGGGCATCTTTGGCCTAGCTGCCTTGGAATCGTCGCGGCGGGTCTTTTTAAGTTTTTGGCGGCATCCAGCGGTCTTTTGGGTTGTGCCAGCTAGTTTATTGATCCATGTTCTGTTGGTCAGCTATAAATTATTGACAATTACCAGTTGGCGACGCTTGCACTGGAACGAATGGCTGCAAATTGGCTTGGGCTTGATCATGCCGTTGCTGATTACCTCGCACATTTATGCCACTCGTTTTGCCACAATCTTGTATGGAATTCGCGATACCTATAGCTATGTATTGCTCAGCCAAGCGACGATTGCCGTTGATCTCTATTTGATGTTGGTGGTGGTTTGGCTGCATGGCAACCTTGGCTTAATGGCGTATCTTTGGCATAAACCATGGTTTGCCCGCATCAAACAGCCCTTGCTGATTGCCCAAATTGTGATTCCATTGTTGGCCTTGGTGGGGATTGTGGTGGCTCATCGCGAGGTGAATCAGCTTAAACAAGACCCACAATGGCTGGAGCAAGTGTGGCAATTTGCCAATCCACAGAATATTGATGTAGCAGCCGCGACTGCGGAATTTATGGGTTGGTTTGGCTCAGGCTATTTAGCTTTGCTGCTTGGCTTGGGTGGTGGGCGGGCAATCATCTTGCGTTTGCGCCGTAAGCATTATTTAATTTCGGTGGAATATAAGGGCATTGCCACAGTGACAATTGCCCCTGGAACGAGTTTGCTTGAAGCCAGCCTTGCCAATGGAATTCCCCATGCCCATAGTTGTGGTGGGCGCGGGCGTTGCTCAACCTGCCGGATCGAAATTATCGAAGGTGTGAAAGCGCTGAATCCGCCGACTGAAACCGAGTTGCGTTTGCTCAAGCGTTTTGGGGCAAGTGGCGATATTCGCTTAGCATGCCAAACCATCCCAACTGCTGCCTGCGTGGTGCGGCCATTGCTCCACCATCATGATCGTTCGCTACCAGGCGCACCAACCATGATTAGCCATGGTGCCGATAAGCAAATTGTGATTATGTTTGCCGATTTGCGCGGCTTTACGACCCTTTCCGAGGGCAAGTTGCCCTACGATACGGTCTTTATTCTGAATCAATATTTTCAATCGATGGGCCAAGTCATCGAGGCCAACGGTGGTTATCTCGATAAATTTATTGGCGATGGGATTATGGCGCTGTTTGGTTTGGATGGTACGCTCGAACAAGCTTGTCATAATGCGTTAGCTGCCGCCCAAGCTATGGCCTATCAACTTGATGTGCTCAATCAGCGCCTTGAACATGATGTCAACGAGCCATTGCGCATGGGCATTGGCATTCATTGTGGCCATGTAATTGTTGGTGATTTGGGCTATAAACGCGCTAAACATCTGACAGCGATCGGCGATGCAGTCAATATTGCCGCCCGTTTGGAAGAAGCCACCAAAACTTTGCAAACCCAATTGGTCGTTTCGCGGGCGGTGATGCAACATAGTGCCTTAGATTTACACAATTTAGCTTTGAGCGAAATTCCGATTCGTGGCCGCACCCAGCCCTTGGAAATTTACTCAATCGAGAGTGCCAAGAGCTTGGTGCTTGTGCCACTAACCTTGAATACCTAAACCTCAATCACCACGTTGCCTTTTTTGCGGCCAGTCTCAACATAGCGATGGGCCTCGACTAAATCGGCCAAGTGATAACGTCGATCGATCACGGCTTTGAGCTGGCCCGCGCCAATTAATTCGGCCAAAAATTCGATGTTGCTTGGTTTTTGATTTAGGCCAGTTGCCGCAAATTTGGCTTTTTTACCGTTGCCAAAGCTGGTCCAAAGCATATTCAGCATAATTCCCAAGGTTGGCACAGTCATAAGATAAATGCCGTTGGGCGTAAGCAACTGTTTACAACGGCCATACGAACTTTTGCCAATTGCATCGAAGACCACATCGTAGCGTTGTTGGCTTTGGGTAAAATCGCTGCTGGTGTAGTCGATCACGTAATCAGCACCGTAGTGCTTGACTAGCTCATGGTTGGCGGCGCTACACACGGCGGTAACCGTCGCGCCATAGTATTTAGCCAATTGCACTGCGTAAATGCCAACTGCCCCCGAAGCACCATTGATCAATATCTGTTGGCCTGCTTGCAGTTTGGCTGCATCACGCAGAAAAAGTAACGAGGTGCTTGCTCCATCGCAAATGGCCACAGCTTCGGCGGCGCTCACGTTGCTTGGTTGCTTGGCGATCGGCTTATCTTCGGCTAAACATAGATATTCGCCGTAGCTGCCAAAACTATTGGGACTCATGCCGAAGACTTGATCGCCAACCTTGAAGCGCTGGACTGCTGGGCCAATCGCCTCGACCGTGCCAGCAAATTCAACACCCAGAATTTGAAATTTTGGTCGGCGCAGGCCATACATCAACTTGACTACAAATGGATCGCCCTTGCGAAAGGCACAATCGGACGGTGTAACGCAAGCGGCTTGCACTCGAATTAATAATTCATTGGCTTTGGGGGCTGGTTTGCTAGCTTCGCCAAATTGTAAGACATCGGGCGAGCCATAACCTGTGCAGAGCATTGCTTTCATACGGTTTGCTCCAAGCTTTGAGCTGTGGTGGGTTGCAATTCGATCATAATTTTGCCTTTGGCATGGCCAGCTTGGAGATAACGCATTGCGGCAGGAGCTTCTTCCAGCGGGTAGCGCTGATCGATCACCGCTTTGATATCGCCGTTGGCCAGCAAAAAGCCAATTTTGGCGAGATCGGTTTGGTTGGGCTTGGCGAACAGGTTACTCAGCTGTTTTTGGCTGCCAATTGAGAGCAATTTGCCCAAGGCGATCGCCTGAAAAATCTGGCTCATTTCGCCGCCAACCATCACATAGCGACCTTGAGGCGCTAAACTGCGTTTATAGTCGAAAATTGAGCGATGACCATTGACCCCCAAAATCAGATCATACAGCTGACCATTGCGAGCAAAATCATCCTTAGCATAATCCAGCACCTGATCAGCGCCGAGCGAACGTAGCAAATCGTGCTTGGCGGCACTGGAAACAGCGGTAACGATTGCGCCAAAATGTTTAGCAAGCTGCACCGCAAATGTGCCAATTCCACCTGAAGCTCCATAAATCAAGACCTTTTGGCCTGCGGCGATGCCGCCTTGGCGCAGGCCTTGCAAGGCTGTGACCGCGGCCATGGGCGCGGCAGCAGCTTGTTCAAAACTTAGCTGCTCGGGCTTGAGCACCAGCACATGTTCGGGGGCACAAACATATTGGCCTAAGCCACCAGCTCCGCAGCCCGAAAGATCGCCAAACACCGCATCGCCGACTTTAAATTGAGTGACGTTACGCCCGACGGCTTCGATAACTCCAGCCACATCGGTGCCAGGAATACCTTTTTTGGGTTTGAATAAGCCCGTCATAAAGCGTACAGGAAAGGGTTTACCAGACATCAAGCGCCAATCGGCGGCGTTAAGGGCTGTCATATGTACTTTAATTAAAACTTGATTTTCAGCAGGGGTTGGGCGAGCTACTTCGCTGAGCCGCAACACATCGGCTGAGCCATATTCACGATAGATAATTGCTTGCATGGTAAAACTCCAGGTTGTTTGTTATTGCTCAGTTGAATCGGATTCGAGCGTGGTTGGCGGCACGGGCATAATTGAAATTAATTGCATGCCCAAATCGCGAATTTTCTTGATCAGGCCATAGAGTGCCGCTTGATCAACGATTGTGCCGACCAGTAAGGTATTGCCGTTGGCATCGAGCGCGATTTGCATGCCCTCAAACCACCCAGCCCAAGCTAGGTTAAGCTGGCCGCGCAGGCAAATTTGATATTGCATTGCTTCGTTTGCTGGTGGGTTTTGATTGGTCATAACTGTCTCAGTTTTTTGGGCACATACCGCGACAAATGTCAACGGCTCAACTGCCAACTAGCATACTCAATTGCTGTGAGCTTGGTTAGACACCAAAGTGTTGTTGTGGTTGAAGTGAAGTTTATTGGTTGAGCAAGCCTAATTCGCGGGCACGCGCCACCGCTTCGGTGCGACGCTGAACCTGAAGTTTCTCGAAAATTCGCCGATTGTGGCCTTTAACCGTATCCAAAGCGAGGTGTAATTGTTGGCAGATCGCTTGATTGGAGTGGCCTTGCGCGATTAAGCTCAATATTTCTAGCTCACGTTGGCTGAGCATTTCAGGCAAGCTTGGAGTTGTGGGATAAAGCTGGGGCATTCGTTCGGTTGTAAAATGAGCTAAGATTTGATTGACATAATTTTTTGAGGAAGTCGTTAAATTGATATGGCTCAACAGATTTTGGATTGCCTGCCCTTGATCGAGGAACACCCGCACAAAACCTTCAGGTTCAGCACTGATTAAGCTTGGTTTGAGCACTTGTTGGGCTTGGGCGTAATCTTCAAGTGCAGCCAACGCTAAACTTTGCAACACTTTAATCCATAAACTTTGATCATGCCAGCTATTGGTTTGGGCGATCGTGAGGGCTGGTTGTAACAGCGCCAAGGCTGCGCTTGGTTGCTGTTGCGCCAAAAAGACTTGGGCTTGGCTGATTGGAATCTGATGCGTTTGCGCTATTTGACTCGCTTGTTGTACTTGGCCACGCATTAATCCAATTCGTACTTGCTCGGCGGCGATTTTGGCTGGTTGGGTGGTATGGCGATGCTGGTGGGCGGCAGCGCTGGCCTGCTCTAACAATAAACTTGCTTGGTCAAGCTGATTTTGGGCAATCAACAATCGCGCTTTAATCACATAACAAGCCACCTCGCGATCGGTGTGTTGCAATAATTGAGCTGCTTGCAAGGCTCGTTGATAATGCTGCTCAGCCTGGTCGAGCTGATTCCATTGATAATAAATGCGGGCTAAACCTAGCTCGGCTCCGCAGTTAGCCGCAGGCAAGGCCAATTGACGACTAGCCTCAAGCACCTGTTGGTAGGTTGTGGCCGCGAGTTTGAGCTGATTGTTACTTTCTTGGAGATTGCCCAAGCCGATTGATGCCAACACAACCGTGACCAGATTGCCCGAGCGTTGACCGATGCTAATCGCTTGCTCATAGGCTTGTTTGGCAGCACTGCGCTTGCCTTGCAACTGATAGGCATAGCCCAATTTCCAAACCGTCGAGGTGCGAAACGAGAGATTATCAATCGCGAGATATTCCAAGGCACGTTTGGATTGAGCGATAATTTGGCTTGCATCGTTTTGGCTGAGTGCGAGCGTGCCCCGAATTGCGGCAATTCGCCCAATTAAATCGTGTAATTTAGGCGTTAATGGATGTTGATCGATGGCTTGTTCCGCCGCTTGCAGCCGTTGCTCGATGCCATTCACCTGGCCAGTTGCCAACCAAACTGCGGCTGCTGTAACCCAAAGTGATGGCCGTTGGTTGAGCACGTTGGTTGGTAACGCTTGCAACCAAGCCATAATTGGCAAGAGCGCTCCTTGAAATTGCAGCGGAACCCGTTTACCTTCGATCAAGCGTTCGGCTCGTTCGGTATCGTTGGCGGCGGCGGCATGTTCGAAGGCCTCAAGCTCAAGTTCATTTGCCTCGAACCAAATGCTGGCCTGAATATGTAATTGTTCAAGGCTGGTAGTAGCTTGTTGGGCCAAACTGCGTTGGAGCCGCTGGCGCAACAATTCGCCAAATAAATGATGATAGCGATACCAACGCCGCTCATGATCGAGCGGCACAATAAACATATTGGCCTGTTCAAGCTGTTCGAGCATCTGTTGGCCTGAATTTGTGCCATTGCTAACCAATGCATCACACAACGATCCACACATCCGATTGAGAATTGAGGTCTGCAAAAGAAATTGCTGAACTGCTGGAGTTTGCTGTTGCAAGACTTCTTCCAGCAAATAATCCATCACAAAATGATGGCTACCACTGAACGAAGCGATAAAACGACTGCGATCAGTTTGCTGTTGCATTGAAAGCGCCGCCAATTGTAAGCCAGCGATCCAGCCTTCGGTTCGGTTTTCTAAGGCTGCTACATCAGCAGGACTTAGCGCTAAACCCATCGCTTGATTAAGAAAAAGTTGGGCTTCGTCGAGGCTAAATCGTAGATCAGCGCTGCGCAGTTCGTGCAATTGGCCGCGTGCACGGAGCCGTGCCAAGGGCAAATTGGGATCTTCGCGAGTAGCAATGATCAAGCGCAACGAAGCTGGCAAGTGTTCCAGTAAAAAGCTGAGGGCTTGATCGATCGCATGGTTTTCGATCACATGATAATCGTCAAGTACCAAACTAACCGAGCTGCCAACAACGCTTAATTCGTTGATCAAGTTCGTCAGCGCTTGTTCGATAGCTGGCGGTTGGGTGTGAATTAATCTTAAACTTGCCGAACTTAATGTTGGAATCAGCGTTTGCAAGGCATGCACGAAATAACTGAAAAAGCGACTTGGGTCATTATCGCGTTCGTCGAGCGCCAACCACGCCATTGGGCGTTGGCTTGTGGCATGCCAAGCGCTGAGCAAGCTACTTTTGCCAAAACCGGCTGGAGCCGAAATCAAATTCAGGCTGGCATGACTGGCAGCATCTAAACGTTGAATTAAATGCGATCGCATCACCCCATTTGGGCGAAGCTGCGGAATGTGTAGCTTGGTGGCAAGAATTGGTATTGGCATGGCTCAATTATAGAATGGCATTTTGCTCCGTCAATCCTCTAACGAGCCACAGAGTATTAGCATTGATGAACTAGGCTGCATAATCTTTGCGATACACCAAGGCATGCGCATGAATTGCAAAACCAACAGTTTCGTATAAATTAAAGGCTGCTCCGCGATAATTATCGGTCTCGACGAAGATCTGTTCGGCTCCGAGGGCTAGCATGCGCCGGAAGTTTTCAGCAAGTAAGGCTTGGGCAACGCCCTGCTGCCGCAGATCCGCTCGCACTCCAAGCGGCTCGATTTGACCACTAGGCTGTCCACCAAAGCCTTGTTGATTGAACCAGCCGATGCAAAAGCCAGCCAAAGCGCCAGTTTGATCGACGGCTACTAAATCTAATTCAGCGCGATAGCTTGGCTGTTTGAGCGTGTTGGCTCGCCAGCCTTCGGTCATGCTGGTGCTTTCAAAAACCGCTCGATGCAAACTGGTATAGGCAGCGATTTCAGTCATTCCTGCAAGTGTCCGAATGCTAATACCTGTGGACAAAGAAACAGGGCTTGGATCTTGGTTGCCACGCCGAAATAGATATTTCGACCACGGGTCTTGTTCAACAGCACTTTGATCAGCGAACCCTTGGGACGTTAGCACTTCGCGTAATTCGTGTTGATGCTCAAAAACACTCACAAACCAGGCTGGTCGGGCATGTTTTGTACCAATTAATGATTGTGCTCGCTGATCGGCCCATTCGAGCATTGCGCGATATAAACTAAGCGGTGTATCTGGATGCCAAACCAAATCGATCATCCAAAATGGTACTTGCAACGCAGCCCAACCGACGATTTGGCCTGTGTCCGTCTGCCAAATAGCAATATTGGCGGGGTCATCAAGTGTCCACGAACTTAGGCGATAAGGCAGATCGATGCTTCGCATGTGTTGATCGGGGTTGGCACTAGCTAAGGCGAGCATTGCAGATTGGTCGTGCTCAGGCTGAAAAGCCCGCTGAATAAGGTGCATAATGAACTCCTTTGGAGTTTCTGGGCTAATTGATCTTAGAATAGATCCATTATGCTGCTATGATCGCAGGTATCGCATCATTCAAGCGACTGATCGTAAGTTCAGTATTAGGGAGTGATCGACGATGAGTTATCAAGTTTTTGACAATGGGGATGATGAGAAATATTTTCGGTGGATGGAGCAACATTTAGATGGGTTTATTTTGAATGTTGAGCGCGTTTCTAAATCATTACCTGTGGTATTGCATTGCTCGAATTGTGGCCATATTCGGCGTGGATTGGCTGAAGGTGCATTTACTGGGCGTGACCAGATTAAAATTGCGGCGTTTGTGGTTGATGAATTGATTCGATGGCGTAACAAGTATCGTCCAGATGCTACCGTTAAATACTGTAGTGACTGTAAGCCAGCAAAATCTGTTCTTGAGCAATTCTTATTTTATCCTGACGAGCTTGATTCGCAAGTTGAGCTTGATTCACGAGCTGAACTTTGGGAAGGCGCTAAAGTACAAGTTTTGGTTAATCAATATGAACGTAATGCACAGGCTCGCCAACGCGGTATTGCCCAATATGGCACACGTTGTTTGGTTTGTGAGCTTGATTTTGTCGAGCGTTATGGCCCAATTGGCGAAGGTTTCATTCATGTGCATCATATCAAGCCATTAGCCTCGATTAATGCAGGGTATCAGGTTGATCCGATTAACGATCTCCGTCCCGTTTGCCCAAATTGTCACGCCATGCTGCATCGTGGTAAAGAGCAACCGCTAACTATCGAAGAATTACGGGCTTTGCTCAAGCGTTAATCTTGGAAGTTGGGGAGTGTTTTGGGCAAAATACTCCCCAATGATATTAGCTAGCTAAAAATTGATTGATAACTGGCATTAGCAGATCGATGCGGTCGATAATGTTGAAGTGGTTGATATTCGGTAAAATTGCTAACTGCGACTGGCTGCGTTGCTCTGGATCATGGGACTGTGGTCCGCCAAGCAGTTCAAAAAATTCAATCGCATGACGGAGCGGAATGCTATCTGCATCACCTTGGACTACTAAACATGGGCTTTGGAGCTTAGCGACATCGCTGCTCCAATCAAAAGATTGCTTGCCCATTGCCCCTGTTTTGCAAACGAGTTGCACCCAATTAGCCGGATTCGGCGCATATTCCTGATAAAATTTGTAGGGTATTGATTCGACCATTGCTGCTGCCGCAACTTCATCGAGCTGGCCAATGGCCGCGCGGACTGCTGGATACCAGGCAGTATCACGGAATGTTGCGGAGATGACGATCAATTTGCCTACCAACTGCTGATGACGAATGGCAGTTTGGAGTGCAACCCCACCACCTAGCGAGAAACCTACTACATCAACCTGGCTAAAACCAAGATATTGGATTAATGCTGCGACATCATCGGCCATAGCAGCATAACTTAATGGTCGTGGTATATCATTCGTTCGGGCATGGCCTTGAAGTTCAACGCCGATCACTTGATATTGTTCAGCCAGCGCTGGTAGTAAATCTGCAAACATGCCAATTCCACCCAATCCGCCGTGCAACAAAACTAACGGCTGACCGCTGCCATGAATTTCATAGTAGAGCTGAAGATCGTGAATTGGGGCATAGCCACTTTTTACCAACATGTGCCTTACACTCCTTAAATATATCGTGAATGAACTAAGGTATTTGCTAGATTGCGGCTTCGTTCGCTGCGGGTTGGAGATTATCAGCATGACCTTCGGCAACCCGCGACCATTGCGCAATTGGACGATGCGCCAAAGGATTATCGTTCTGGAGTGTGTTTGGCAGACACATGGTGTTATCAAATGGTTGTGGCCAACCTGCTGGTACCTGTTGCCAAACTTCTTGGCGACCATACACCGTCATATCGAGCATCGCGAATGAACTGCCCATCAACTCGCAGCCACGGTCGGTAGTCCAATACGTTTCAAACACGCGATCGCCTTTCCGCAAATAACAAGCCCACATGCCAAAATGGCGACCAGCGATCAAGGTTTCCACTGAGGCTTCAGGAACGGAATACCATGGCATGGTCCAGCCCATAAATTCGCGGTAGCGGTTGCTTGGCTCGAACGGCCCTTGGCACAACACGGCCAGCGTCACATCGCGAGTATGCAGGTAGCCTAATTGGTTGGCATGGCTGATGACCATTGTGCAACCTGGGCATTGTTCAGCGGCGGTTTTGCCCTCGTGCCACATCATATAGGCGACCATCAGTTGCTGGCGACCTTCAAAAGCTTCAATTAGCGGAACCGTTCCGTTTTTGCCAACCAACGGAGTTAATGGATCAAGCTCAACCATCGGCAGGCGGCGACGCTCAGCGGCAATTGCATCAGCCTCGCGAGTATGGGCCTTCTCGCGGCTTCGCAAGCGATCAACGGTCGCTTGGAAATTTGCCCGATCAACAATATTGGGCATGGCGGAAGCGCTGTCTGTGACGAAGGCGATGGGCTGTGGTTCACTCTTGGTCATTATGCTCTCCTTGGGCTATGCAACGATCCGGTGATCAAGCTCGGTTAACCGTAGTGTTTGAATGAAATAAAACATTTGTGCGATTATTCTAGCAAATACACTTTGGAAATGCAAGTGATGGCTTCAAAAAAAGAAGTGCAAATTTAAAACGAAGATTTGTGACAGCATTTGGGCATGATCGTTGCTATAATTCTGGCTCAAAAGGCGGTACAATAACGCCGATCCGCTACAAGCATGGCTGCAAAGGAGCCTGTGTGCGTCTAGCCTTAACCATCATTATTCTGCCGATTGTGCTGCTGGCCTTGGCAAGCGCCGCGATGTTGGTCTTGCCAGCTCCCAATTTTATTTTTTTCCAGCTAGGAATTGCCGCCCAAGAATGGGCACCATGGTTTTTACTGGTCTTATTGGTTAGTCTGGGGTTGTTGTTTGGCTTTGCGCCGCCCACTGGCTTGGCTCGTTTGCTCAATCGACTAGTTGGTTTTGGAGCGATGCTGAGTTTTATTGTGATTGCTGGGATGTTGGTGCGTGGACTAATGACCGATCTGCGAGTGCGTTCGAATCAGCCGACGGTGGTTGCAGCTGGGCCTGGTACATTTCGGCTTAGCCAATTTGCCTTGGGTGATCCTGCGCCGCAAGGCCTGCTGCGTGAGCAAAACACCGTTTATGCTGAGGTTGCAGGTGAATCGTTGTTGGTTGATGTGTATGTGCCGCCGACTGCGCCAGTCAATGCTCCAGCCTTAATTGTGGTGCATGGTGGCTCATGGCGCGGTGGCACGAAAGGCGATATTCCTGCTTGGAATCGTTGGGCCGCTGGTCAAGGCTATGTGGTATTTGATGTCAGCTATCGTTTAGCGCCCCAAGCTCAGTTTCCGGCAGCAGTCAGCGATGTTAAATGTGCAATTGGCTATGTGCGCCGCAACGCCGAGCAATTCGGGATCGATCCCCAGCGCTTGGGGTTGGTTGGGCGTTCAGCCGGAGCACAATTGGTGCTGATTGCGGCCTATTCCGATGCCACAATTGCTCCAAGTTGTGATGCACCTGATACCAGCGTGCGAGCGGTGGTCAGCTATTACGCCCCGACGCGGCTTGATTATTACAATGTGATCAAGCCTGAATTAGCGCCTGGCGCGTTGGATGATTACCTTGGTGGGCCGCCCGAAGCTCATGCTGAAGCCTATCGTCAAGCTCGCCCAGCCAATTGGGTCGGTCAAAATACCCCAGCCACTTTGTTGTTGCACGGCGGGCGTGATCAATTTATTCGTCCAATTGACGCTGATCTGATGGCTGATGCCTTGGAGCAAGCTAACCGCCCATTTACCATGATTGAATTACCCTTGGCCAATCATGGCTTTGATTTCAACTTAAATGGCGTGAGTAACCAGCAAGTGCAGCCTTACGTGGCTCAATTTTTGGCCGAAGCGTTGCAATAATCAGGAGCTAGCCTATGAATGAATCTGTCTATAAACTACTCGATTTTAGCCAGCCCGTAACTTTTGAACTGCTTTTGCAACATGCTTGGCAGTTGATTGCCGATGCAGTCCATGATCGCAATGATCCAATGCATACGCCAGTTTTTGGCACAAACGACGAGCATGGCAGCGATCAGCGGGTGGTGGTGTTACGCGGCTTTGATCCGACGACGCGGCGTTTGTGGTTTCATAGCGATTTGCGTTCGCCCAAAATTGCCGTGTTGCAGCGCGATCCACGGGTCAGTTGGTTGCTCTATCATCCGACGGCGCGGTTGCAACTGCGCCTGCGCGGCTTGGCTGAAGTGCATATCAACGATACATTGGTTGATACGGCTTGGCAGAATAGCGCAGTCCTTGGGCGACGCTGCTATTGTGGGATTGCGCCAGGCCAAATTAGTGCTGAGCCAAATCATGGCCTTAACCAAGAATTGCTTGATCGTCAGCCAACCTTGGCCGAAAGTGAAGTGGGTCGCGCCAATTTTTGTGTTATTTCAAGCACAATTAGCAATTTGGATTGGTTGCAACTCCAATTTACTGGCAACTATCGTGCCCAATTTGCTTGGGCTGACGATGGTTCGTACACTTCCCAATGGGTCACACCTTAGAACGAGTATGCTATAATAACGAGCTAGTTCATTTTAGCGATGTTATGGTTGCCGCATCGCGGCAAGGAGACCGAGTTTTCTATGCGCCTAGCGTGTTTACAAGAAAATCTAAAGCGTGGTTTAGCCTTGGCAGGCCATGCTGTTGCAGGCCGCTCTAGCTTGCCTGTACTTGCAAATATTTTGTTGGCAACCGAAAGTGGTCGGCTGAAATTGGCTGGAAATAATCTCGAAATTGGCATTACCGCACTCGTCGGCGCAAAAGTCGATGAAGATGGGGCGATTACGATTCCAGCCAAATTATTATCGGATTTAGTTGGCAATTTGCCCAATGATACCGTCGAATTAGAAGTTGATCCACGGACGCAAACCTTAACTGTGACATGCCGTGGCACCAAAGCCAATATCAAAGGCATCGATGCTGATGAATTTCCGGCGATGGCTGTGCCTGGTAATGAGCCAGTGCTGGCCTATCTACCACCTGAGCTTTTGCGCAAGGTTGTTAGCCAAGTAGAGGTAGCAGCAGCGGCTGAAAATACCAATCCCAATCCAATTTTGCAAGGTGTGCTGATTCGTTTGAGTGGCACCCAAGCGACCTTTGCCGCGATTGACGGCTATCGTTTAGCGGTGCGCACGATCGAATTACCTGAACCAGCCGCTTACGATACCGAATTGGTGATTCCTTCTAGGGCTATGGCTGAACTGGGCCGCACCCTTGGCGATAGCGAAACCCCAATTGCCATGAGTATTACGTCCAATGGTGGGCAAGTTATTTTTCATAGCGATACTGTTGATTTTGTTTCGCGGGTGATCGACGGCAAGTTCCCCGATTACGAGCGCTTTGTGCCACCAGCCAGCAATACCTCAACCCGCAGCGTGATTTCAACTGCTGAATTTAGCCGCGCTGTCAAACGGATTGCACTGTTCTCGCAGGCTGCTGGCAACATCGTGACCTTGACGATGGAACGCGGCGATGGCAGCGAACCTGGGCGTTTGCTCTTGAATGCTAATGCTGCAGAAATTGGTGAATCGGTCGAGGCCATTAGCGCCTTAATTGATGGCGATGATGGCAAATTGGCCTTGAATGTGCGCTATTTGCAAGAAGCACTTGGCGCAATCGACACCGATCAAGTAGCTTTGGAAACCCAAACTCCCAACTCACCAGGCGTATTTCGGCCAATTGGCGGCGATGAATACCTGCACTTGGTGATGCCGATGCGTATTCCCTAAATTGGCAATCTATAGGATTTAAGCAAGTAGCTGTGAGGCTGCTTGCTTTTTCGTTATGCGTAAGTTGTGCTCCATGATGAGTCAGATGAGTCAAGCTCGATCTTTGGTACGAGCAGCTACCTGTTGAATTGAGCAATTGAGCTTGGCTTTTGGGCGAGTTTAATTCAGTATTATTAACCTAGGCTCAACCCGACCAACCAACTATCCTAACAGCAATCACTCCAATCATTCTAAACATTCTTTTGAAAGTAAGTGATTGTTGTAATATGTTAGGTTGAAAGGTTGTGTATGATGAATGTTGCGAAATTCTTGCCACGCTGGCAACGCTGGATTTTGCTGACCGGAATGGCCGCAGTTCTTTTGGCTAGTTGTACGAATGCTACCAGCCAACCCACCGTTACCAGTGCATTAACCGCCACTCCTGCGCCAACCAGCCTGAGTGCGGCAACTGCCGAACCAACTGCTGCCACCACTGTCACCGCAGCGCCAACTAAGGCCAGCGCAGGTGTCGAAAGCAGTAGTATCTATACCAGCACGAGTCAATTATTCTCAGTGCCGATTCCCACTAATTGGCAACTTGAGGAACAAGCTGGTATTGTGCGGCTGAACGATCCCGATCAAAAAATTACGATTGCCCTGCTGAGTGTTGAAGAAGCCGATTTGGCCAAGGCGATTGAATTAGGCTGGCAGCAAGCCGACCCAAGTTTTACGCTTACCCCCGATGATAGCCAAGAAATGCCAGCGCCAAATGGTGTGGAAAAAGCCTTAGTTGCGGCATATGACACCAAGAACACGGCTCAAACGACGATTGCCTTGGCCCAATTACATGAAGGCATGGCGTATTTGATGCTGGTGCAAGGCGAAAATACCACAATTGCCAAGCGTCAATCGCAAGTTGGCATTATTCAATCGGGCTTTACGATTTTGGCGCTCAATCAAACCACGCTTAGCGCTGATCAACGGGTCGATGTTGGGCCAGAACTGATCAGCGAATTAGAAAGCTTTATCCAAGCCGAACAAGCCGAATATAAAATTCCTGGCGTGAGTGTGGCGATTGTCCAAGATGGTCAAATTGTCTATAGCAAGGGTTTTGGCGTGCGTGATGTTGTTTCGCAAGCCCCCATGGATGCTGATACCCAGATGATGATTGGCTCAACTGGCAAGAGCTTAACGACCTTATTAATGGCAACTTTGGTCGATCAAGGCAAGCTGGATTGGGATACCCCGGTTGTCGAGTTATTGCCCAATTTCAAGGTCAAAGATCCGGAAATTACCAAGCAAATCACGGTGCGCCATTTGGTTTGTGCCTGTACTGGCGTGCCACGCCGTGATTATGAGATGATTTTCAATGCTGAGGATTTGGATGCCCAAGGCATTATCGCTTCGGTTGCTGATTTTGAGTTCTTTACCGATTTTGGCGAAGCTTTTCAATATAGCAATCAGATGGTGGCGATTGGCGGCTTTGCGGCAGCGGCGGCCAGTGGCGGCGAGCTAACGCAGCTTGATCAAACCTTTGCTCAAGCATTAACCGAACGGGTGCTCAAACCAATGGGTATGAACAGCACCACGCTTGATCAAGCAGCCGTTGAGGCCAGCCCTAACCATGCGCTGCCCCATGGCTTGGATTTGGTCAACGCAACCTACCAAACCTTGCCAATCAGCATGGAATTTGCGATCAAAGGAGTAGCTCCAGCAGGCGCAACCGAGTGGTCAACTGCCAACGATATGGGCAATTATCTGATTACCCTGCTCAATCATGGCATTACGCCTAGTGGTCAACGCTTAGTTTCCGACGAAAATTTAGCTGTGTTGTGGGAGCCGCAAATTGCCATCGATGCTAAATCGAGCTATGGGCTTGGTTGGATGATCAGCGACTACCATGGCTTGGAATTTATTGCTCACGGCGGTACGACCTTTGGTTTCTCATCAGAGTTTGCCTTTATTCCAGAGGCCAACATTGGGATTGTGGTGTTGACTAATGGCCAATACGCCAACCATATTGCTACAAGTATTAGCGACCGCTACTTTGAATTAGCCTTTGATCAGCCAAGCAAGGCTGCTGAAACCTCAGCCTACACTGCTCAAAGCATCGAACAATCGTTGGGCGAAATCGCCAAAAATATCGTGCCTGAGCTGGATTTGGCGAGCGTTGAGCCATTGTTGGGCAGCTATACCAATGCCGCCTTGGGTGATGTGAGTTTGCTACTCAGTGGCGAGGAATTGTGGCTGGATATTGGTGCAATTCAGACCCAATTCAAGCCAGTCTTGAACGAACAAGGCCAGCCAGATGGCTATCTCTCAGTAACGCCACCGTTTACTGGAATTCCCTTCAAAACCGGAGTTGATGCCAATAACCAACCAACCTTGACCATGGATCTTGGCAGCGAAACCTATCTCTTTACCCGTAAACCATAAACTAAGCCACAACCGCCCAGCTAGTAGCAGAAGCCTAGCTGGGCGATAATTGAGCTTCAGTGACCAAAATACCCTAAAAGAATTATTTACGCTTGTTTACATTACATGAATTCCACGAAGGAAGCCAGAACCGTCGAATTTGACAAACAAGCCTATCGCTGCTATACTTACGCCTCGTAACAACTGAATGAGATTTCGTCCGGAGCAGTGGCCGAGCGGTTGAAGGCGACTGTCTTGAAAATAGTTAGGGTGTCAAAGCCCTCGTGGGTTCGAATCCCACCTGCTCCTCCACCATAGATACGGGAAGGTGGCTGAGTGGACGAAAGCAACGGTTTGCTAAACCGTCGAGGGGTCACACCCTCCGAGGGTTCGAATCCCTCCCTTCCCGCCAAACAACAACGTGAGTATCCCTCACGTTGTTTTGTTTTAACTTCCGCAATTGCATGCTATAATCCTGCCCTTATTGCCTAACCATTATTAATTTTTAAGGAGGCAGGCTTGAAATCTATTCTTATGGCTCTTTTTCTGGGGTTGTTGTTGGCCCAAGTTGGCGTAGCCGCACCGCAAAGTGCGGTTGTGGCAGGCGAATTACGCGCCGACGCGACATTTAGCCACATTGGAGTCTCGTGGGCGATTAGCGGCGATACCAATCGCAATAGTACGCTAACCTTGGAATATCGTTTGGTTGGTAGCTCAACTTGGCGAGCTGCTGCTCCAGCCATGCGAGCCAATCCTAGCACGATTGTTGAGGGCGTAGCGCTCAATCGCAATTATCACGCCGCCAGCGCAATGTGGCTCAGCGATGGCGAAGAGTATGAATTACGGGCCACTTTAACCGATCCCGATGGCGGTAACACAACCCGCACGATCACCAAACGTACCCGTAGCCTTGCCGATTTTGGCCCAACTGTGCGCACACGCTTTGTGGTTCCTGGCAATGGCGGTGGTGATGGTACGCTCAATAATCCATATCAAGGCATCCAAACCGCAGTCGATAATGCTGAACCAGGCGATACCTTCACCTTGGCAGCCGGAACCTATCAGCCCTTCCAGATTCTGGCCAGCGGCACGCAAGCCCAACCAATTCGGATCAGCGGGCCGCTCAATCGCAAGGCGATTATTGATGGAGCCAATACGACCCGTGGTGTTGTCACGCTTGGCGAGAGCAATCAAACCCTTGGCTTTGTGATTTTGGAGAACTTGACGATTCAAAACGGTGCTTGGGGCATCGATGCCCAACATACGCACGATATTCTGATTAGCCGTAATGTGATTCGTGATGTTGGCTTTGGCATTTACAACCGTCGCCAAACCCATCAAGAATACAACCAAACCGTGATCGATAATGTGATTACTGGCCGCACGACCTGGCCAGGCACAGGCATTCCCAGCGAGCGTGGCCTCGATTTACGTGGTACTGGCAATGTGGTGGCCTATAACAGCGTGATGAATTTTGGTGATTGTATCTCGGTGCAGCCGTGGAATGCCCAAAGCAGCTATGGCCAAGATATTTACCATAACGAAGCGGCATTTTGTGTTGATGATGGAATTGAGATCGATTATAACCAAGCTAATACGCGAGTTTGGAATAATCGGGTGACCAATGCTCGCACTGGGGTCAGCATTCAGCCAATTTATGGCGGGCCAGCTTACATGTTTCGCAATAACTTTTTTAATATTGCTGGTGCGCCCTTCAAATTGCACAATCAACCAACTGGCTTGTTTATCGCCCACAATAGCTCGGCACGAATCGGCAATGCGCTGAGTGATGATGGTCAGCAGTGGCGCAATACCATTATTCGCAATAATTTCATGCTTGGCACACGCTATGCCTTTGAGTTTATGACGATTGCCGACGAAGGCTTTCGCGATGTCGATTACAACGGCTGGGGAACCAACCACGCCAGCGATTCGCCTTCAGCACCTGATTTTAAATGGAATAATGAACGTTATTTGCGGTTGAGCAATTTGCAACAAATTGGGGTTGAAACCCATGGCGTAACCGTGAGTTTCAATGATGTCTATAATGCCACGCTGCCAGCCTCGGTCGATGTGGCCTCGCCGATTGGCGA
Organism: Herpetosiphon sp.; assembly: GCF_003512625.1. NCBI lineage: Bacteria > Bacillati > Chloroflexota > Chloroflexia > Herpetosiphonales > Herpetosiphonaceae > Herpetosiphon > Herpetosiphon sp. The sequence continues at coordinate 76,929 of NZ_DOPT01000001.1, forward strand.
AGCCGATTTACGTTTGCAAAACAGCTCGGTGGCGATTAATAAAGGTGCAGTAATTGCCAACCTCAATGATCCATTTGTCACCGATGGTCAGCCCGATTTAGGTGCGTTTGAATTGGGCAAGCCGCTGCCGCACTATGGCCCACGCATCGATTATCAAATTCCAAGCAATATTCGGGTTTACCTGCCATTAGCTCGGCGTTAATCTGACACAATAACGTCCTGATCTACGAAGAATCAGGGCATTTTTACTTTTTGAGGTCTACGTGATGCAAACACCATCGAAACTGGCCTATATTCCGTTGTTTAATCTTGTGAAATGGTGGCAAGCCCTCAATATGTTGGTTGTTGGCTCTGATCGGCTTGGCGCAGCGATCGTTGAGGAGTATCGAGCAACTGCTACCCATGATTTTCTGCGCTATCTGCAACACAGTGGCTTGATCAGCGAATTACGGCATAGCTGCGCTGATCTACGCTTTTTTATTGGGCAACAGCTACCAACAGGTTTAGAAAAACCAAATCCTGATTACCATGATCTTTTGGAATTGCTTTCGACAGAGCTGGGCTATTTTTGGAATGAGCATCCGCCGCAAGCGCCTCGCCCCAATCATGCCACTCTTCCACTCTATAAATTATGGCAATGGTGGCACACGTTGACCATGATTGTGGCAGCTTTTGAGCAATTGCCTGACCAGACAGAAGCCAGCGATCAAACCTTGAATGAGCAAGGCTTGATCGATTATTTAACCCAAACTGGCTTATTTTTAGCCTGTGGCCAGATTCGCTACGATTTAAACATAGTGCTAGCGCAGCACGATTTGAGTTTTAGCAACCCATATGAACTTGATCATGCTGGCTTGTTTGGCCAAATTGCTGTCCGTTTGGGTTATGCTTGGCAGGCTCCGCAATAGGCAACTAGTTAATTACAAATCGGCACGAATCGCCCACAAATCGGGGAAGAATGGCTTGATCGTGCTGGCAAGATAGGCCGCACCGCTTGAACCACCAGTGCCTTGTTTCATGCCAATCGTGCGTTCCACCATTTTAACATGGCGATAGCGCCACTCCTGAAAGCCCTCGTCGAGGTCGATCAACCGTTCGCAGAGGTTGCTGACCAAAGGATTTTGGCGATACACCGTGATCAAGATCGTTTGAATTGCGGGTGATGCTACAAGCGATTGGGTGACATCACGCCCGATTTGCTCGCTGGGAATCGCATAGCCATTCAGCTGTAGATAGTGTAAAAAGCTATCCCACAGGCTTGGTTCTTGGTAGCGCTGTTCGAGCCGTTCATGGCTTGGTAATGCGGCAAAATGTTGCAAAATTGCTGGGCGTTTGTAGCCGAGCACAAACTCAATTTCGCGAAATTGCAATGATTGAAAACCGCTGGCCGATTCAAGCGAGCCACGAAAGGCATTGAATTGCAGGGGAGTCATGGTTTCCATCACATCGACTTGGGCCACGATAGTTTTGAGAATGGTCAAAATCCGGCGGATGCTTTGGTTGGCGCGGCCTGTATCGTTGGCTCGCAACAGATCGCACAAATAATCAAGTTCGTGCAAAATTTGCTTAAACCACAACTCATAAACCTGATGAATCACGATGAACAATAATTCATCATGTTCGGGGCCATGGCTGCGGGGCGTTTGTAAATTCAACAGTTCGTCAATTTTTAAATAACTAGCATAGGTTAAGGCCTGAGACATGGCACACTCCTTGGATGCGGCGTTTCAATTGGGGTTGCGGCGCAAGTTTAACACAGGCCTTGATCGTCGTCTACAAAAAACCACCACCTGGCAATCAACCAAGCGGTGGTTTGGGCTACAAAGCGGATTAATTCGGGTAATTGGTTACTTTCGGAGTGTAGGTGACATTTGGTTGGGTTGAGCCACCAGTATTATTAATCACGTTGCTAATGCCGCCATTGGCCCCAATTGCCACTGAAATCATGTTGTGAAAGCGAACATTGAGGTTGTTTGGTGCTTCGATGGCCCGAGCTAGCCAGATGTTAGGGTTGGTGAAAACGCTGTAAATGCCGAGTCCCCAAGCTTCGTGGCTGGTTACATTATCGGCAACTTTGTATGAGGCCCAACCGTTGACTCCCGCTGCACTGCGCCAGCTATCTTGAGTTGGCGGATCGTAGGGAATTTCCGATTGATAGAAGTAGACGCGGCCACCATTGCCTTGCCAAAGTACCTGATATTGTTGATAGTGTTCGACAAACAGGCCGTAGATCGTGACATTATTGCCATTGACGATCACTCCATTGGCACCTGTATTGCTATTCCAGGCCACGCCGTCGCCGTGGTCGGCCCGCCAAACCCAAGTATGGTCAACAATCGTGTCGTGGCTATTAATTCGGAAGCTGGTTGAGGCTTTGCCAGCGGCGGCCCCACCAACGCGGAAAATCACGTCGTGCAAGACAATTGGGTTGGCAGCATGGCTAGCATTACTGCCATTTGGCCCAACTTCCAGCAAAACTGGCGAGTTAATCAGGCCTGCATCAAACAATACGCCAGCGATCGTCACGCCATCAACATCAGCGACAGTCATCGCGGCCAAGCCCGTGGTTGGGCGCAAGGTTGCAAAGCCCAAGCCCAACACCACCGTATTGGGGTTATTCACGCGAATCGTATCATTTAATGCATAGATTCCAGGCGTAAACAATAGATGTTTGCCTGCGGCTAATTGGGCATTGATCGTTGCGGCACTATCGCTTGGTTTGGCGATAAAGAATTGGCTCATGGCGATGGTCGTGCCTGGCGTTGAGCCACCAGCCCATGTGATGCCAGTGCTGTTGGTGCGCAACGAGGGAACCCGCACGCCCCAATTGCCAGCAGCATCGACGGTGACAAATGGCTTTTCACGCACAATCGGGGTTTGGGCAATTTTGGTGTATGGTGGGTTGGGCCAACTGCCTGCTGGCGGGTTGGTCACGCCAACAAACACCATATTCCAGTTTGAGCCAGTCCAGCTGCCCCATTGGGTATTGCGCGAAATCCATTGTTGCTGGGTGCCAGAGTTGACGTTGCCATCAACTAAGACATCCGACATCCAGCCGCCGCTCGACCAACCATTATTTTGATTGAGTTTCATATTGCCGCGAATGTGCATTCGGCGGAATGGCACAGCCTGCGAGACTGCCCATTGCATCGTGCCATTCGAAGGCGTAATCGCAAGGCCTTCAGCGCCGCGCCAGAAATTACAGGTAGCATTATCGTTGCCCAAGTAGGCATTTGAATAAACATTACCGTTGATGTTGACGCTATCCGGCGATGCGCCAACGCCCAGCAATTGGGTATAAAAGCCAACCGGAATGTTCAAGCCGTTATAGGTGCCAGGTTTGAACATCAAGGTATAGCGAGCTGAGCCAAATTGGCTATTTTGCTGAATGCCATAGACATTGTTGATTTGAGCTTGAATCGAAGCAGTTGACATCGATGGATCAAACATCAATACATTCGGGCCAAAATCGGGGGTTGTGCCCGGCGGGGTGGTTGGGTTAGGCGTTGGATTTGTGCCAACCACGCCCCAATTGAAGGTTTCCCAGCCCGAAGCTGTTGGTCGGTTGGCAACCAATGGTGCGTGGGTGCCAAGATTAAGATCGCTGGAAACGAAATTATTATTGCCAATCGAGCGTAATTGCACTTGGCCTGCCGTAACATCGACCCATTGAAATTGTTCCCAACCGCTAATCGTGTTACGGTCGGCAACGAGTGGTGTGTTAGCAAAATTTTGATCAGCTGAAACAAACTTGCCAGTCGCCAACGCCCGCAGGCCAACATAGCCATTGCCAGCATCAACCACCTGAAACTGTTCCCAACCATTGGCAGTATCACGATCAGCAACCAAGGGCGAATTGGCCCCGCGATTGGCATCGGCTGAAACATATTTCCCACTTGAAATTGCCCGCAACCAAATCGTTTGTCCAAGCGGGGCGGCGGCAAATGCCGCTTGAGGAGCCGTCGTGATAAAGGTAAACAAAATGCTACAGGCTAAGCCAACTGCGGCCAATTTACGCCAAAAATGAGTATCCATTCAATTCGTTCCTCCGTGGATAGAACCCAGTTTCATCCTCGAAAACAGCTATCCGACACTGCGCTAGGCGAACTTGTGGAACGGTGACCTGCTCACGGACAAATAAACAACGATAAAAAATCGGTATCGTTTCCGGAAACGATACCGATTATATTAATGGAATTTAAAGGTTTGTCAAGCCCTTAATATTATTAATAAGTATCCAATTTAAGTTGGGGTATTAATTGCACAGCAGGCGAGGAACCGATCGAGGGCCGCTAAATCGCCTTGGATGTGCATCAAACCTTGAGCAACTGCTTGTTGCGGACTGATTGCACCTTGCAAGAGCTGCAAATAAAGCTCGATTGTCGTGTGGATAATCGCATCAGGTTGTTGGCTTGGGCCTTGCTGAATGTGTAATTGGCCATGATCAATCGTGATACTCAGCAATTCGCCATCGACATGCCATTGATAACTTGCGCGAAATTGAGCCAACTCGGGGCGAAAAAAAGTTTTGAGGGTCAAAGCATATGAGCCAATCGTCAAAATATGCACATGCTCGCTGCTTGCAGGCACAAATTGGCTGCCCCATTTGCCCAGCTCGATCAACGTTGGCTCAAGCCCACGGCCTAAATCGGTTAGGCCATAGACCGTTGATCCTGCTGGAGGAGCCAAGACTTGGCGCACGATCATGCCATGCAGTTCAAGATGTTTAAGCCGTTCAGTCAAGAGATTGGTGCTAATGCCAGGCAAGCCGTTCAGTAAATCTTTAAAGCGGCGCGGCCCAGCCACCAACTCACGAATGAGCAGAATCGTCCAACGTTCGCCGAGCAGTTCAAGGGCATAGGCTAGCCCGCAATATTGGTTGTAGCTGCGATTATTCATAAACGTGCTGCAAGTCTGCTTCAAAAAAAGAATTCTTGATTAAGTATACCTGAAATTCAGGCTTGACTTTTTGAAGTAAGGCTTATAAAATAGAAAATGTGTTCTACTGTTGTAAAGGGAATCTACGAATGGGTAAGATTGTATTAGCAATGTTTGTTTCGCTCGATGGTGTGGTCGAAAATCCAGGTTGGTCGATGCCCTATTGGTCTGATGATATTTCGGCTTTCAAAGCTGAAGAATCGGCTGAATGCACGGCGCTGCTTTTAGGCCGCGTGACCTACGAGGGTTTTGCCAAGGCTTGGCCCGAATCCAAAGATGAAGGCGCTGAACATATGAACAACTTGGTGAAATATGTGCCAACCAACACGCTTGAGCAGCCTGAGTGGAATGCGACTTTCTTGAAGGGCGATGTCATTGCGCAAATTCGCCAATTGCGCGAAGAACAAAATTTGTTGATTTATGGCAGCACGGTTTTGGCCGATAGCCTGCTTAAACACAATTTGATCGACGAATATCGCCTGTTGATCTACCCAGTCGTGGTCGGCGAAGGCCAGCGTTTATTTCATCCAGGCACAACCGCAACCCTCAAACTCGTAGAAACCCGCACTATGAGCACTGGCGTGGCGATGTTAAAATATCAACGGATTGAGCAAGCCGCAGAGTGAGGCCGTATGTGTCGCAATATTCGCCCGTTGTTTAACTTTGAGCCACCAGCCACCGAGGCCGAAATTGAAGCCGCTGCGCTGCAATTTGTGCGCAAAATTAGCGGCTTCAACCAGCCTTCGGCAGCCAATCGTGAGGCCTTTGAGGCGGCGGTTGCGGCAATTACGGCCAATACCCAAATGCTCCTAGAAGCATTGCAAACAAGCACTCCCGTCAAAGATCGCGAAGCCGAAAAAGCTAAGGCGCAGGCACGCAATGCACAGCGCTTCAGCAAATAATCATCATGTTAAGCATGCCATGTTACGTCCAGTTTTGATTAACTGGGCTTAACGGCGTGGTCGTGGCTTGCTGGTGGTTGGTGGTTTGGGCTTGGTTGGCCGACTCGTCGCTGCTGGTCGTGATGGACGGCTCGGTTTAGCGGTGGCTCTTGGGCGGCTAATTGCTGGCCGTTGGGTTGCATATGGGCGCTGGGTCGGCAGAATCGTCGGCGATGGTGCAACCATTGCTTGTTCCCAAGGCAATAGTGCTTGTTGCTGGGCCGATAGCTTGAACAAACTGGCATGCATCCAACCTTGATAATCGTTAACTCGTACCTGATACCACAATTGATCGGCACTATTCTGTTGCGCGATAATAATGATCGCAGCTTGAGCATCAACTGTGGTGATGATATCGGCATTAGTGCTTGGGTCGGCACGTAGGTTTGATACTGCACCAACTGAGCCAACCAAAGGTGTTGCTGCTGGCGGAATTGATGTTGGGCGCGGGGTATTCTGCATAATTACCGCTTGGGGAACTGAGGTTGAGACGAGCCGCAATGGGGCTTTGGTCTGCCCACAACCAACCAAAATTAATAAACCAATCCCCAGAAAAAGCTGTTGCCGCATAAAACCCTGATATCTCTAAACAGATGATTCGTGAAGGCTGTACGCCAGTTTTGTCAGAATCGTTACTAACTCAGCCTTCGTGCCCTTCGTGCTCTTCGTGGATCAAAGGCCAAGCCTAAAACAAACTTCTGCCAACAATCGTCCTAGCATTAGCCTAGATCAGGCGCTGTCAAAGGAGATGTCGATGGAAAAACCCTTAAATTATGTGATTTCGTTGCCAGAGCGCACGCTTCGAGCGAGCGCAGCCTTGGTTGGTGGCTTGGTCAACGAGGCCAGCAATGTGATCGTTCCCAAGAGTTTGCGTAATACGCGGCTCTATCAAGTGACCTTTGATCGTTTACTGCGAATTACGATTGAGTTGATTGGCGATGTGCCGAATGTTTATGCTGATCAAAAAATGAGCATCGAAGAACTGACCAAACGCAAATTAGCGGGCAATGCGGTTGAATTGGTCGGCTTTTTGAGCCTTGGTTGGTCGCCATTGTGGCTTTTAGCTGCTGCTTCGGATGTGACGAGCGGCACCAGAACTTATTTGGCAGCGTTAGTTGGCGAGTTGCAACAACGCCAATTATTGCCAGCTGAAGCTAACATCAACTCGGTCGATGCGTTGCTCGAAAGTTTGGAAGGAACCTCAGGTATTGCTGCCGATGCGGTTGATCTGCCGCCACTTGATGTTTCAGCCTTGCGAACTTCGTGGGAAACGATCAAAGCCAATGCTAATAGCTTGCCCGAACCAACTGCTTTGGCCGATACCTTTGATCAATTACGCGAAACCGCTCGCACTGAAGGTCAATCATTGTTGGATGTTTCAGCAGTCGTGGCGACTGGTGCATTACAGGCAGGCTGGAGCTTGGGCAATACGCATATTTTTGAGTATTACCGCGAAGCCTTAACTTCGATTCAAAAAGAAGGTTTGCTTGAATTTGCGCGGCGTGTAACCACTCCCTATTTTTCCCGCGCAGCCAAGCATTTTGACCCCAACGAAGAAACCTATACCGATCGCTTTTTGAATCAGTTGGATGCATCACAACCACCAGCACAGCCCCAAGCAACCGAGATACCCATCGTCAATGAAGAACCAAAGTGAGGTTCCCGCACCCCAACCCCTCTCCCGTTGAACGGGAGAGGGGCTTTTCGCTTGGTGATTTCCTCTTACTCGCTCGGCGGCAGCGGAGGCTGCGGGCAAGGAAATTGATCGTCAAGCCTCAAACGTAGCCCTATTAAATCATCCACTTTTGTATTAATTAAAGTAATAAAAAATGTATTAATAAACCATGATTTAGCGCTTGACAATGGGCTAAAACGCGGCTAGCATACATTAACTCTCTGATTGTAGGGAACCTATTTCGCTCTACGACTATGGGGTAAACGTATGCTGTCGCTGACGACTGCTCAACGTGATCTGTTGTATCTGTTGCTTACCACTGAGACTCCAATCGGGGCTGCGGCACTCGGTCAGTGTCTCCATCTCACACCACGCCAAGTTTCCTATAGTTTACGGAGTATTAAGCTGTGGTTGGCTCGTCGCCATGCCAGTTTGCGCCAAGTGCCTGGGGTTGGCATGCAGCTGATCTGCTCGGCCCAGCAACGTGAACGGCTTTATGCTGAGCTAGAATCGCATGCCAAATTTCAATTAATTCTCACGCCCGAACAACGTGGTCAGCTTTTGGCCTTAGTGCTGTTGATTACCCCCGAACCCTTGACCCTCAACCAACTCCAGCAAGATTTAGCAGTTGCTCGCACGACGGTGCTTAAAGATCTCGATGTCATGGAGATTTGGTTGGCCAGTTTTGGTTTGCAAGTGGTGCGGCGACAACATCGCGGCTGCTGGATCGAAGGCGCTGAGTTGGCGAAACGCCAAGCCTTGGCAGCCTTGTTATGGGGCGATGTGCCCTTTAGTTTGCCAATTATCAGCGTGCAAGCGGGCCTTGGCTTTGATTTTGTGTTGCAACAAGATGCAGCCCTCTTACCGATTATTCAACGGGTCAATAGCTTTTTGCAGGAGCTTGATCTGCCTAAAGCCCAACAGCAGGCGATCTGGGCCGAAGCTGCCTTGAATGCGCGGTTTAGCGATCAGGCAATTAGTTTGCTGGCTTTGGCCTTGGCTTTGCAACAGCAACGGATCAATGCTCAACAGTATCTCCATTGGCATCCCGAAACATTACATTGGCTGGAACAGCAGTTGGTTTGGTCAGTTGCTACGCAATTTGAGCAACATTATGGTTTGCAGGCCAGTGCAACGATCGATCTTGCTGAAATTGCTGGTGTAGCCTTGCAATTGGTGTGTGCTGCCCGCGAACGGCCATGGCCCAATCAGCATGAGACCGATCACGTAACCGTTCGGTTGATCAATGCACTGATTGATTTGATTGCCAGTAGCTACGATGTCGCAGAGCTTGCCAACGATCAGCTTTTGGGTGATGGTTTGGCCGCCTTGATTCCGCCAGCCTGCAATCGCCAGCGCTTTGGTTTGTGGATTCCGACCCATCAATCCAGCGAAACGCAGAGTGAACGTTATGCAACTGAGCGGCGGGTGGCCGATTTAATTGATCGCAAGCTGCTGGCAACGATTGGTGTAGCTTTGCCGATTGATGCCCGTGATGAGCTGATTTTGTTGTTGCGGGCAGCGGTGGTGCGGGCGCGGCCTGTGCAAACCCGCAATATTCTGGTGGTTTGCCCGAGCGGCATGGCCACAACTCAACTGTTGGTAGCACGGCTCAAAGCACGGTTTCCCAAACTGGGTATTTTTGAAGTGCTCTCGATGCGCGAGCTTTCGGCAGAACGTTTAGCCAATGCCGATTTGGTGATTACGACTGCGCCTTTAGCATTGGCTAGTGTGCCAATTGATGTCATCCAAGTGCATCCAATGCTGCACCCAGAAGATATTGCGGCGCTGACCCAGTGGATGGTTTAGCCTGCTAAATCATCGCATTTTGTCGTAATAGCGCAACCAAAAGACAGATTAATAAAATGGGTTTTATGGCTTGACAATGGCCTAAAACGCTTGTACGTTAATAGTACACAAACACATCGAAACCTCTGTCCATCCGGAGCTATCTCCCTCGATTGACAACCTACGATAGGATCGTCGGGCTGGTGTAGGGCACTGCCAGAACACCACGGCGAACCTCTTCTTAGCGGTGTGTGCGATACCGTGGGTGACTGTTGCGCAGATAACAACCCGGGCGTTAGCTGACGAACCACCATTCTGAATCCACGGGGCAATCAACGACGATTAACAATGACTTCAAAGGAGAAACGCCCATCATGCGACAGCATATTCAGCGCTTCGGCAGCTTCTTGGCTGCAATGGTTGTTCCCAATATCGGTGCGTTCATCGCTTGGGGCTTAATCACCGCTCTGTTCATCCCAACTGGTTGGATTCCGAACGAAACTTTTGCCAAGCTCGTTGGCCCAATGATTACTTACCTTTTGCCCACCTTGATTGGTTATACTGGCGGTAAGATGATTCACGATACCCGTGGCGGGGTGGTTGGGGCCGCCGCAACCATGGGTGTAATCGTCGGAGCCGATATTCCAATGTTTATCGGGGCCATGGTCATGGGGCCACTTGGCGGCTACCTGATGAAGAAAATTGACGAATTCCTCGAAGATCGCGTGCCAACTGGCTTTGAAATGTTGGTCAATAACTTCTCGGCAGGCTTCCTTGTGATGGGCTTGGTGCTATTGGCGAATGCGGCGATTGGCCCTGTTGTCCAAGTGTTAAGTGAGGGCTTAGGCTCTGGCGTTCAATTCCTGATCGACTCACGCTTGTTGCCTGTGGCCGATATTATTATTGAACCAGCCAAAGTACTCTTCCTCAATAACGCCATCAATCACGGGATTCTTGGCCCCTTAGGCGTGGCTGAAGTTGGCGAAAATGGTAAAGCGATTCACTTTTTGCTCGAAAGTAACCCCGGCCCTGGCTTAGGCTTGCTCTTGGCCTTCTGGTTTGCTGGCAAAGGCAACCTCAAAGAATCAGCACCAGGTGCTGCAGTAATTCACTTCCTCGGTGGGATTCACGAAATCTATTTCCCCTACATTTTGGCTCGTCCTGTGATGATTGTGGCAATGTGGGCTGGCGGGATCTTAGCCGACCTGTGGTTTGTGATTTTTGATGCAGGTTTGGTTGCTACGCCATCACCTGGCTCGATCTTTGCCTACTTGGCGGTTATTCCACGTGGCGGTCACTTTGCGGTCTTAGGTGGGGTTTTCGTCGGGATTGTTGGCTCGTTTGTGGCTGGCTCGATGTTGCTCAAACTCTTCCCGGGCGAAGAAACTGTGGCAGATGAGCAAACCAGTTCAGAAATGACTGGCACCGCTGCAACCGCCCACTAATTGCGCTTGAATCTCAACTGAAGGAGGTATGTCATGGCTCAATCAATTGCCGCTGCCGATGTTACAACGATTGTGTTTGCCTGTGAAGCAGGCATTGGCTCAAGTTTTATGGGTGTTACGGCACTCAAAAAGAAACTCAAACAAGCCAATTTGAGCATCACGGTGGTGCATAAATCGGTGCGCTCGTTGCCAACCGATGCCAAGCTGGTGTTGGTGCACAAAGGCTTAGCCGATTTTGCGCGGAAGCAAGCGCCTAATGCCGTCGTGATTGCCTTTACCCAATTCCTCAATGATCCTGTGTTTGATCAAGTGGTTCAAAGCTTGCAGGATGGCACTGATCTTGTGGAGGCCTAAAATGGCAATCTTATCGAGCGAAACGATTCGGCTAGGAGCTAGCGCTGCTAGCAAACAAGAGGCGATTCAGCAGGCCGGAGCGTTGTTAGTTGCCAGTGGTTGTGTCGCTGCCAACTATGTCGATGGTATGTTGAAACGCGAACAAGTTATCTCAACCTATCTGGGCAATGGGGTCGCAATTCCCCATGGTCAGCACGAAAATATGGCCGATGTGATTCGCACTGGCATTGCTGTGGTGCAGTTTCCCGCTGGCGTTGAGTGGGAGCCAGGCGAATTGGCCTATTTGGTGATTGGGATTGCTGCCAACGCCGATGAGCATGTGGGTGTGTTAGCAAATTTGGCCGAAGTGATCGAGGATGAGGCGATTGTGCAGCAATTGGCTCAAACTAGCGATCCATCGCAGATTCTTGAGCAATTAGGGCGAGCGCGTGAGGAAGAAGCCTACGACGAGGAAAGGCATCATGCAGGAGCTTGATTTGGTCATTCATAACTCGGCAGGCCTGCATGCGCGGCCTGCCCGAGTCTTAGTTGACCTTGCAAAACAATTCAAATCGACGATTTCGATTCGTGCTGGCGGCAAGCGGGTCAATGCCAAAAGCATGATCGCGCTGTTGACCCTCGGCGTAGTCTGTGGTCAGGCGATCCAAATCGAGATTAACGGCGAAGATGAAGCCGCCGCTGCCGAGGCGATTACAACTGCGGTGCACGAAGGTTTGGGCGAAGGTCATGGCACACCAGCCGCCAATAGCGTTAATGATGCTTTGGTTGCGGCTCGCAATGGCCATGCCAATCTCAATGGCCATGCCAAGCTTGAAACCACCGTTGCTGTGGCCGAACCGCCGCCTGCGCCAGCCCCAACTCGCGCTGAGCCACTCAAAGCTGGCGCGATCATCCAAGGGATTGCTGGCGCACCTGGCATTGCGGTTGGCACAATTTTGCGCTACGAACGTGCGCGAATCGAAATTAGCCACCGATTTAGTGGGGTGGATAACGAACTCCAGCGTTTGCAAGCGGCCTTGACCACCGCCCAACAGCAATTGGTGGCGCTGCGCGAACAGGTATTGTTACGGGCTGATGCCAGCGAAGCCGCCATTTTTGATGTTCACCGCGATATTTTGGCCGATCCTGCCTTGCTTGAGGCTGTGCATGGCTCAATTGGTGCTGGGCAAGGGGCCGAAGTCGCTTGGCAACAGGTGATCAATCAACAGGCTAACGCGATTGCTCAACTCAACGATGCCCTACTTGCCGAGCGTTCTAGCGATATTCGTGATGTAGGCGATCGGGTGCTGCGCCTTTTGGTGGGAGCCGAAGCTTCGACGCTTGATGCCCACTGGGCAAAGGCCAATCAGCCGATGATTGTCGTGGCCTATGATCTGACACCTTCAGAAACCGCTGCTTTTGATCCAGCCAAAGTGCTGGGTTTTTGCACAGCGGTAGGTGGCCCAAATGCCCACACCGCGATTTTGGCTCGTGCCTTGGGTTTACCAGCGGTGATTAGTGCTGGCCCAAGCGTCCTTGAACTTGCCACCGGAACCGAAGTAATTCTCGATGGTACGGCTGGCACCTTGTTGATCTGCCCAGCGCCTGAAGCCATTGTGGCGGCCAAAACTGCCCAGCAGCGCGAGCGTGAGCATCAAGCATGGGCTATGCGCAGCGCTAACGAGCCAGCCACAACCGTTGATGGTCAGCATATCGAAGTGGTTGCTAACATTGGTGGCCTGAGCGAAGCTCAGCAAGCCACAACTTTAGGTGCTGATGGGGTGGGTTTGTTGCGCACCGAATTTTTGTTCTTGGAGCGCACCCAAGCCCCAACCGAAGATGAGCAGTTTGCAACCTACCGCGAAATTGCCCAAGCCATGGGCGATGCCCCAGTGATTGTGCGCACCTTGGATATTGGCGGCGACAAGCCACTGCCCTATCTGGCCTTGCCTGCTGAAGAAAACCCATTTTTGGGCGAACGTGGCATTCGCTTGTGCCTAGCACACCCTGAATTGCTACAAACCCAATTACGGGCAATTTTACGTGCTGCCAGCTTTGGCCGCTTGCGAATTATGTTCCCAATGATTGCCGATGCTGGTGAGTTACGCGCTGCCAAAGCCGAAATCGAGCGGATTCGCAACGAATTGCAAGTAGCTCCAATCGAAATCGGGATTATGATCGAAGTGCCTTCAGCCGCTTTGATGACCGATATTTTGGCGGCTGAAGTTGATTTCTTCTCAATTGGCACCAACGACCTGACCCAATACACCTTAGCTATGGATCGGACGCACCCGACGCTGGCGGCTCAAGCCGATGGTTTGCATCCAGCGGTGTTGCGCCTGATTGCTCGAACGGTTGAGGCGGCCCATGCTGCTGGCAAATGGGTCGGAGTTTGCGGCGAGTTGGGCGCTGATCCGCAAGCTGTGCCAATTTTGGTGGGCCTTGGGGTTGATGAACTCAGCGTCAGCGTGCCCGCCATTCCAACTGTTAAAGCCCAAATCCGGGCATTGAACTTTGCTCAGTGCCAAACATCTGCTCGGCGGGCGTTGGTCTGTGCCACTGCCGCCGAAGTACGCCAAGGAGCGTTCGACTAATGACAACGTTTGACGACTATCGATCCCCTGATGCCCCAATTGCCGCAACCACGGTTGCTTGGAATATGTATGGGGCTGGGGTCGAACATATCGGGCGCAATGCCCAACCAGAAACCTTTGCTGTCACTGAGCCTGCCGCCGATCAACTGTTGGTGCGGGTCGATGCGGTGGGCATGTGTTTCTCCGATGTAAAACTGATTCAGCAAGGCGGTCGCCATCCCAAACTGTATAACCGCGATTTGGCGACTGAGCCAACGCGGTTGGGCCATGAAGCGGCTTTGACCGTGCTCAAAGTTGGCGCTCATTTACAAAACCAGTATCAACCAGGCCAGCGTTTGGCGATTCAGCCCGATATTTATCAAGATGGCATGAGCACCGCCTATGGCTATACCATTCCTGGTGGCTTGACTCAGTTTCACTTGATTGGCGCTGAAGTGCTGAATGCCGATGATGGAGCCTATGTTTTGCCAGTTGGCGAAGGCATGGGCTATGCTGAAACCGCTTTGACCGAGCCATGGGCTTGTGTTGAGGGTGCGTATACTCAGCGTCGGCGGCTCAACCCCAAAGAGGGTGGCACATTATGGATTATCGGGCAAACTGGCGATCAACGCAGCTACAGCTTCAGCAGCGGCTTCGATGCTCCAGCCCGCATTATTTTGACCGATGTACCGCAACAGTTGCAGCAACAATTGCAGCAAACCAGCAAAGCCCAAATTATTGTGCGCGATGGTTTGAGCGTTGACGATTATCTTGAGTTACGCAACGATCTGACCAGCAACCAAGGTTTTGATGACGTGGTTATGCTTGATCCACGCTCGGCGAGCCAAGTTAGTGCTGCTGCGGGTTTGGTGGCCCGCCGTGGCACATTCAATTTGGTTGGCCAAACTGCGCTTGATGGCTTGCCTGAAATTGATGTTGGCCGAATTCACTACGATTATATTGCTTACGTTGGCACAAACAACTCAGATATTAGCGCAGCCTATGGTGAAGCTCGCAATCGCTGCGATTTGCAGCCAAATGGCGTAGCTGTGTTTGTGGGTGCTGGTGGTCCGATGGGGCAAATGCACGTTCAACGGGCGATTGAATTGCCGAATGGCCCACGCACAATTATCGCTACCGACGTGAACGATGATCGCTTACGTGCCTTAGATCGTTTATTCCGTGGTTTGGCCGAATCACGCGGCAAACGCTTGCTGTTGATCAACCCAACTGTTGAAAACTCGTTGCATGCCACGGTCATGCTCGAAACCGACGATCTTGGTGCTGATGATGTAATTGTGAGCGTGCCTAGCGGCCCTTTGATGGGCGATGCCGCTACTTTGATGGCTCCCAACGGCATGCTGGTGTTGTTTGCAGGCGTGCCCAATGGTACCTTTGCTCCATTGAATTTGAGCAATGTCTACTTGGCTAATGCCCAATTCACTGGTACATCTGGTTCGCGAATTATCGACCAAGCCACCGTGATTCAAAAAACCGTGGCTGGTGAACTCTCGCCTAATCGCTCGGTTGCGGCGGTTGGTGGCATCGAAGCCGCGCTTGATGGGGTCAAAGCCATGATGGCCGGAACCTATGCTGGCAAAGTCGTGATCTTCCCGCAACTCAGTGGCTTGCCACTGACCGGAATTGATGAATTGCACAAAAATTTCCCCGAAGTTGCCGCCAAACTTGGCGAGGGCAATGTTTGGAATCCTGAGGCCGAACAAGCTTTAATCGAAACCTTCTGGCAGCGCTAGTTGATCATTCATCGACAATAGCCGCTCGTTGATTCGATTTAGCGAGCGGCTATTTCATTGGATCAGCCAAATGTGAGTTTTTAACAATCGTGGAAATGAGAGCAATTGACGTAGAATAGGGCCAAAGTGAGTTATGTTATACTCGCTGGATAATCGTTTGTTTGCAGGTTTAGAAATAGAGTTTATGCATTTTACAATTAATGGTCATTTGCTCTCATTTGATAGCTCTTTTCGGCAGGCTGGGGTTTCTAATCACACCCGTTTTTTGATTGAAAACTTAGCCAAGCTCGACCACGATAACCAATACACCCTATTTGTAGGGCCAAATGTGCGCCAACACCTCAATTTGCCAGCCAACTGGGAGATTGTCGAATCGCGCTTGCCCACAATTCAGCCCAAATATCGCATTCCTTGGGAGCAATTGATTGCACCCTGGTTATTAGCCAAACGCCGAGTCAATTTGTTTCATGGCTTGTTGAATATCTCGCCGTTGCTTTCGCCAGTACCAACCATCGTCACGATTCATGATTTGGCATTTATGGATGTGACTGGTTCGCATCGCAAGGCCAATCGGCGTTATTTGGCGGCAGCAACTCGCCAAGGTGTGCGTCAAGCTGCCCATCTATTTGCGGTTTCTGAGTATACCAAGGCCGCGATGGTCGATCGGCTTGGGCTTGATCCCGCTAAAATTAGCATTGCCTATAATGCGGCTGGAGCGCAGTATCACCCGCGTTCGACCGCTGAAATTCATGCTTGGAAGCAGCAAAAGCAACTGCCTGAGCAATTTCTACTGTATCTTGGCACCTTAGAGCCACGCAAAAATATTCCCAATTTGCTGCGAGCTTATGCCAAAGTTAAACACGAAATTGGCATGCCATTGTTAATTGGTGGTGGCAAAGGCTGGAATTTTGACGAAATTTTCAGTACTTACGAGCAATTACAATTGCACGATAGTGTCAGTTTCTTGGGCTATGTGCCAGGCGAGGAATTACCGTTGTGGTATAACGCCGCGACAGCCTTTATCTATCCATCGCGCTACGAAGGCTTTGGGATTCCGCCGCTTGAGGCGATGGCTTCGGGCACACCCGTGCTGACTACCAATGCCACCAGCATTCCCGAAGTCGTGGGCGATGCGGCGATTCAAGTTGACCCCGATAATCTTGAGCAGATGGCCCAAGAATTAGTGCGGATTGCCAACGATGCCAGTTTGCGCGACGATCTGCGTGAACGCGGTTTGCTGCGTGCCCAAGCCTTCTCGTGGGAGAATTTGGCCAAAGCCACGCTTGAGGTTTATCGCAAGGTTGGGGGCGAATAGAATGTTGGATTTGAACCAATGGCAAGCGCGGTTTGCAACCTGGATTGAGCAAGAGCTTGGTCAGGCTGATGTTTCGCACGATCCTGAACATATTCGGCGGGTCGTGCGCAATGCTCAATTAATTCAGGCTGAAGCGGGCGGCGATTTAGCGGTCATTATTCCGGCTGCTTGGTTACACGATTGTGTGGTTGTTTCTAAGGCCTCGCCGTTACGCAGCCAAGCCTCACGCATGGCCGCCGAACACGCAACCCAATGGCTGGCCAGCCAAGGCTATCCCGAACAGTATTTGCCAGCGATCAACCATGCGATTGCTGCTCACAGCTTCTCTGCCAACATTCAGCCAGAAACTTTAGAGGCGCAAATCGTTCAAGATGCCGATCGGCTTGATTCGCTTGGCGCGATTGGCTTAGCCCGTTGTTTGATGCTCAGTGTTGAGCTTGGCCGACGGCTCTACGATCCGCAGCAGCCAATTCCGCGCACCCGCCCAGCCGATGATCAAATTAACAGTATCGACCATTTTTATACCAAACTCTTAAAACTGCCACAAACAATGCAAACAGCCACAGGCCGTGCATTAGCAGAACAACGAACTGGTATTCTCAACCAATTCCTAGATCAATTAGCGCAAGAAGTTGGGGAATCGTAGCAATGATTCTCTCTTTGGTTTAGCTTTTGCTCGCTTAGTAGCCGTGGGTAGAACACAACACAACCCGTACTACCCACGCGTGCTAATTGAGAATTTTGATCTTCAAACGAGCCAATTCTTCAATCGGGATTCGATCAAACAAGACAAACCCATCGGCATCGGTTGTGCCGTTATTTTCATAGGTTGGCGAAACCACCATCACTTGGGTTCCAGCTTGATCAAAGGGATCGCGCTCGGGCACTTGAATGTAGCAGTGCAAAACCGCATGTTTGGGTTGCATACTCTCATACATTTCAATCGTCACATCGGGAATGCTCACCGATGATTGGCGATAGGTGCCGATCAAACGTTGACCGCGCATTTGGCCCGTATATTGCAATTGAATTTGCATATGTTTGAGCATTTCGTCGGAGAACTCAATCATAAAACGGTAGCCCACGGTTTCGGGCGCAGCGCTAGTTATCAACGAATGCTGGCGCAAGAACTTCAATGACGGCGCAGGAATGTTATCAACCAGCGAGAGCGAATTGCTGTACAACGCATAACTCGCATCCAAGGCATCAAACAACTCGGCGCGACAGCTTGCGCATGTTTCAACATGGTCGGCGACGACTTGGAGCGCGGCATCAAGTGGCGCACCGAGCGCAACAGCATGGGCATACTCAACAAGACGTTGACGCATAATCTCGTGAGATGCGGTCGGAAGTGGCGTGTTCATGGTAGTTCCTCACCAAAATAGTTATTCGTAAGCAATCCCTAGATCAGTGGCAACAGCTTGCCAGCGTGGATCGTCACGCAACCGCTTGATTGCTCGGCTGCGCAGGGTATGCACATGGCTTACGGTAGTTTCCAACGTCCGGCTAATCGCATTGTCATCAAGGCCAGTAATATATTTGAGCCACAATGCGGCTAATTGATTGTGTGAACGTGGGTGTTCACGTAGATATGCATTTAAACAGGCTGAGATTCGCTCCTTGGTTTCATGTTGAATCACCACCGTTGCGGGAGCGATGCTTTGGGTGTCTTCCAACACATCGTAACGGTTTTGACCCTCATCATTCATACTCGGTTGATCTAATGAATCAGCGGGATATTTTGTCCAACGGCGTAAGCTGCGCAAGGCATTGTTCATTTGTAAACGCACAAACTCCCAAAATGCGCCAGGCTTGCGGCAATCGTCAAAATGTTTGAGGACACGTTCGATCGTAGCTTGGGCGATTTCCTCGGCTGGTTCAAAACGTTTAAGCATGGCATAGCTATAGACCATGCGGAAAAGCTCCGTATAGCCATCCTCGCGCCGACTTAGCCCTTCGCGTCCAGAACAGGCATCGTATAACGACACCATGTAGGTACAGATCAAGGCTTGATCAAGGGTTCCTTGAAAATCGGTCGCGCGACGGCGCACAGTTCGTTGTACCAGCTCGTCGATTGAGAGCAGTGTCCATCCATATTTTTTGATGAGAAGAGTTGCACGTTCGGTATAGAGCTGCTCGCTATCAGATAATTGGGTCTCGAACATGGTGCGCACCTTTGCTTTCAGGCGGATGCTTTGAGAAGCATCGTAAACATTTTACAATGGTCAAACGAACAATGGCCGCTTACACTTTAGGCTTTGCCAATCACCATAAAGCCAGCCCAAAAGCGCGGGTCTGCCAAAGGGCTTTCGCTGTGCTGGCCGTCTGGTTCGAGCGGAATTGCGCTAGCTGGTAGCTGCCAAAGCTGGAACTGTTTAATAATATCAGCCCGCGTCAAGTCACGTACAGCGATGACGGCATGTTTGAGTGCTATAGCAATGCGTACTCCGGCCTGCAATTCACGGTAAAAACGATCCATCACGAACAACGCCGCTACATCCGAGGCGTTCCACAACGAGCAGAGTAAACTACGGGTTCCGGCATATAAAAATGCCCGTTGTAGGCCATATTGATCGTCGCTGACCGCCACAAAACTGCGTCCACTGACACAAGCACTTAACACTACCAAATCTGTGTCAATTTCAACCTGATCCATAATCGTTTGGGCGCTTAGCGTTTCGTGGCCAAGAATCAAGTGCGAATTTAATGGCTGTTGAGCATCGTACACACAGTGCGAGGCGATGTGAATAATTCGCGCATCGTGGGCATAGCGCAAAAACTGATCGGTGGCTAATGCGCCTGTCCATGCTTGCCCACCCACTAATTTGGCAATTTCTTGGGCTTCGTGTTCAGCATAGGTCAGGGCTTCGGCTCCGACGCTGTTGTAGCCAAAACAATAGTGCTGAGTTTGGCTGCTGGCGGCGCGACCTAAGGCATAGCGCACCAAAATAGTGGCACTAGGAGCCAAGGCAATCGCTGGGTTTTCTTCGCGCACCAACCAATTGCCGTCGCTAGTTTGCAAGGCCATAAATGGTACATCGTGTAGCGGACCATGCGGCACAACATACACCAAATCAACTGTCGCCAACATGGCTTCGTATGGCTCGATTAATGCTTGCGAAATGGCCTTCAAAATCCGAGGTTGTAGCAAGCGATGATGCCCGCCATGGCCGCGCGTTAGATTCAATGGATTGAAGCTATGCTGATGAATCGTGGCATTGTTGGCCGTAATTGCCACACTATACAAGGCTGGATCAAGGCTGAAATGATGTAAAATGGGTGATTTGCGTTCGGCCAACGCTGCCAAGAAACGCAATGATCGACCTAATACGCCAACCGTAAAGTATTCGATCACCGCTGTGCGTTGGTCAAGTTGGGCTTGAATTTCGGCCAAATCGGCACATTGCTGCGAAAGCTCAATTGCGGTACTTTCATCGCCAGCTTGCAGCGCATCAAGGAAGGCTCGCGAACGTGCTCGCTCGATATAATTGACTGCTTGAGCCGCATCGCCGCGCTCAATACATAGCACAACCATATGCTCATAAACCTGTTGGGCTGTACTAATCAAGCCCAATTTGGTATCTTCATCGCCGAACGAGGTGCGTAAATCTTCAATAATTGCGATCGATTCGGCAAAGGCGGCGTAGGCTGCATCAATTGCCCCGCTCCGCCGTTCAGCATCGCCGCGCTGATTGAGAATCAGGGCTAATTCATGGCGATTGTTGTGTTGGCGGGCTAAGGCTTCGGCTTGAGCATAAATTTCCAAGGCCGTTTGATACTCGTGCATACTGCAATAGAGCAAGCCCAAAAATGCCAACGAATCGCGCAGACTATCATCATTGGGCACAACGCTGGCCCGCGCCGCCTCAATACTAATTTGATAGGCTTGTTCGCTGGCCGGCAAATCGCCTGCTAAATGCTTCAAAAAGCCAATATGCCAATACAAATTGGCCAAATCGCCGATCGTATCGAGGGTTTCGTAGAGCGCCGCCGAGCGTGAAAAATAGCTATCGGCCTCATCCCAACGGCACAAATAGAGCAAATTCGAGCCAACTTCGTAGAGCGCATGCGCCTCGCGATAGCGATTGCCCGCCCGTTGTAAGGCTTCGAGCGCTTGTAAACTTAGCTCCAAGGCGTATTCTGGGCGTTGTAGTTGGTTGGATAAAATGCTCTGATTGAGCAAACTGTGGCCTTGATAGAGCCAATTTTGCACCTGCTGAGCGTGTTGATGTTGCTCAATATAATGTTGAATCGCCTGATCGTAGGCTCCGCGAAACCATGCTAATGTGCCCATACTGTTGATCACCATCGGCACTAAATCGGCTTCAAGCTGGATATCATCGCGTAATTGTTGTAATAAGCTTTGGGCGGTATCATACTGACGTTCAAGCCGCATGGTGATAATCGCCTTGTAGAGCATCAGCAGTTGCTGTTGGCGCAGATTGACTTGCGGAATGCTGGTGGCTTTTTCGAGCACTGCGGCGATGGTTGGCCAATCGCGGCGAGCCGAAAGCACTTCCAAATATTCCTCAAGGTAGTAGAGCCAGCGTTGGAGTTCAAATTGCCAAGCTTCAGCCTCTAGACGATTGAGTTGTTGCTGGCTATACTCAAAGGCGGCAGCAAAGACTTCGTGCTCACGATAAGGTCGTTCATTTAAGCTAGGTGCTTCGCGTAGTTGATACCAACCATGATGGGGGTGTTCAATGACCAAGGCGCTTTGCCAAAAGCGTTCGATCTGTTCGGGTGAATAAGGCGTTAGGTGAGCCAACTGAGCCGAATCACACCAACGCAGGAGCCAGATGTAAGACGTAAGTGCCGGTGTAACCGTTGATTCGAAGGCATCATCAAGTAAAACCATACCATCACCCTTGGTGTATGCAACGCCATCCAGCATGCCTAGGTTTGTGAGAGGCCAGGCAAACTATCCGCGTAATTGAAGCAACATTCTAGTGCTACTATACTCGATTTTGATCGGCTTTGCTACCAGAGTAGCCCTTGTTTTGTGACATTGGGGGAATGCGATCATGTCCACACCACACGCCCAAGTTTATTTCAACCGCTACAATCTTTTTAACACTACGCCCAACCCAGCCCCAAGCGGCAATACCGATTGGTACACCAACCAACCAATTATGCAACTGAGCAACCCGCAATTGACTCAACGCGTGCCAAGCCAAACAGCGTTGCTGACCAATTGGTCGTTGCCAAATGCCAATTTGCTCGGGCTGCAAGACCTCAATTGGGCTTTTTGTGTTTATGATCTTCAACAACAATTAGCTACGAGCGCCAATGCCGATGATTTGCCGAATGCGCCGCTAGCTTATGCCCAAGTCCAAGCAACTCACAATACCACCCAAAGCACGATTGCAACCAAAGTTTGTTTATTTAATGTGTTGGTGGCGATCGAATGGGTGCCGAGTGCTATCGAACTCAATCAATTGCAATGGGCTTTTCGGCGAGCTTCAGATTTCTTGTTCGACGTGAGCAACGGCACGATGGCTTTTGGTCAGGTGGTTTTTGGTGGTGTGCAGCATATGCGAGCTGCCGATATTCAAATTCTGGCCTCAAACCGCTATCACCCTCGCAGTTGGCGCGAAGGCCTCTACACCGATGCCAAGCATATGCCGATTCGCCTGGGGCGTGGTATGTGGGAGCGCCAAGGCAGCTTTAGTATTCCTTGGCACGAGCCAGAAGGCTATCGCGTGATTGTGCACGAATGGATGCACTACGCCATTGGTTTGCGCGATCAATATATCAATTCAAATAATGCTGAGCACCCAGATTTGGCGCTGCCTTCATTCAACCCAACGGCTGAGTCGATTATGGCCCACTTGGTTGGTTCGAGCGAAGTCATGCGGATCGAGGGTGGCGATGATGTTTGGCAGCCATTCCGTGCCCAAACTGGCGCTGGTTTGCCCTATAGCGCCATGGCAACTGCCCCATTTGATCAGCCACGAGTTGGCCCCGAACGTCTGCCCTTGCCATTGCCCTTGTTTCAGCATAGTTTTGGCAGCAATCCAACTGCTGAAGTGATCAACTTACCAATTGCTGAAACCCCGTTGGCTGGCCTCAAACATGGTTGGGTGTATGTGTTGCGTGGCAGCCTGAACGATCCTAGCACGATTATTCCCCAGGGTAGCCTTGATTCGCGGGTGAATTCGCAGGGCTTCAAGTTGCTGGGCGCAAATTCCGATGATTATGTGGTGGTAATTGGCGATCAAGCGAATGGTTCCACGGCGGTCTATGTCGCGCAGCTTGAGGGTAATCCACCTGAATGTAACTGGCTTGAATGCACGCCCAGCCAATTTCCGCTGGTGGCGGTGATGCCCTATGGCTCAGTAACTCAAGGCTCGTATAGCGTCAAAGTTGTAACTGAATCGGGCCTAACTCCAACGGCGATTTATGTTGCCGCTGCTGGCGAACAAAATGCCTATGCGGTTGATGTCAATGGGGTGGTCAGCAATTTGCCCTCGCTTGATGGCACTGCCCTGCTGGTGTTTGAAGGCCAAACTGGGATTCAACTGGCAGTCGCAGCCTATTCCGAGGGCGGCAATCCACCCAGCCACAATCCAACTGCGCCGATTCCGTTAACTGCTGGCTCCTCGGAAGGCAACTTGATGGTCTTTTTCAATCAAGCCGCCGAAAGCCGCGCCAGTGAACTTAACCATCTACGGGTGATTACCACCACGATGTATGGTTCGTGCAGTAATTTGCCTAATGCCACTGGTGGCGCTCTCAGTCGTGGCTATATTTTTGCCCTGGCCAGCAATGCCGCCTTGCCCAGCGATGTGGGTGCGAGTGTGCCGCTCAAACCAACTCTGGTGTTGAACTATGATAATGCGGCCTTGCTCAGCCTTGGTACAACCGCTGGAATTGCTGGCGTTTTGCAGGTGTACAGTGCTAATGGAGCCACGCCGCAAGCTGAAGCTTCCAAGCATTTTGTTGATCGCGGGTATGTGGCTTTGGCATTGAACGCCACCAGTGCTAGCGGTTTATTCGCAAGCAACCCAACACCTGAATTCTTTCGATTGTATGGTCAGCAATTTACGATTTAATTGCAGCATACCCATAGAATTCGACTCGCGAACTGTCCTTGAGGGGTGTGATACGCTGTCGATTGATATGCCCTCGCCTGCGGGCGAGGGCATGGGTTCTTTGTGCGATAGCCTATAGCCTTTATCCTATAGCCTCATCCCGATCTGCTTTGTGCTTTGCTCTAAGCGTAGCCCATGCCAGCAGTTGAGCAATAGGGCCATCGCGCTGGCAGCAATCAACCCACTGCCTAAGCGCAAAAGCCAAACATTGTTGATTACCACCGCAATAATCGCCAAGCCACTGCCCAAGCCATAACTTATAATCGAGATGCTGCTCAATTGCGGCCAAAATAGCTCACGGGCAGTGCTTGGAACATGCTGTTTGGAGTTATTAGCACGGGCAATCCAAATCAAAAATGGAATAATTTTGTGCAACATGGTCATGATTGCCAGGCCAATCCAGCCTTGCATGGCTGCCATAAATAACACCTGAAATTGCTTAACCCCACTGTTTGATAACCAACCTAGGCTAGCAGCAATCGCCCAGCCACTACAAATGAGCAGCCATGCTCCTGCTACAACAAACAATTTAATCGGGCTTTCAACGTGGCGGCGAATCCGATGCTTGAGGATAGTTTGTACATCAGCCAACCATGCGCTGATACTGAGCACGATTAAACTTACACAACTCAACATAATCCATTGTGGAGCTTGATACCACAAGGCTAAACCAGTCGCATAGGCCGCAAAGTTCATGCTAAGCACCGCGACCCAGCGCCAACGGCAAACGTAGCCGTGAGCTAAAGTAAACATTGGCAACAAGCGATAACTAAGCGCCAAGGTGAGCGTGCTAAACCAACCCAAAACGCCCAACGTGGCATGACCCAACGGACCATAGGCCACCAAACTCGGCCAAACGAGCATTGAGCGATTGATGACCAAGGCGATCCCGATGAGAAGTTGAATTGTTAAGGTCGTTAATGCTAAACTGATTCCAATCGTCGTCACATCCCACTGTTGCGCAACCCATAACGTGCGGCCATAACTCGCCAAAATGCCCAGCAAGCCAAGACTCAGCAAAACTGCCCCGCTAATTAGCCAATGAGCTGCCGCTTGACTAAATGCCCAACTAAACAGGCCGCTGCCAACCACAAATGCGCCAAAGCTCCAATCGACCATGCCGCGCCAAGCCAAGGGTTGCTGTAACAGCACTGGCAAGAGTTGATATAAGGCCGCCAAACAAATTAAGCTAGCCCAGCCAAGTGTGATCAAGTGGGTCAAACTTAAGATGTTGGGGCTATAGGGGAAGCCAATCAACTGCGGCGCAATCAGCCTTTGCAAACTGGCCCAAACCAGCAAAAATCCTTGAGCAATTAGCAGCAGAGTCAACACATTGCGGGCGTGGTTATAGGTTTGGCTGGGCACATGCATCGCATCCTCGTTTCAGCAAGCAATTAACCGATGCTTCAGCCTAGCAAATTGTGGCTAGCAATGGCGTGACTTTTCTCACATGGCTTGGTTGTGAGAAAAGTCGCTGCTCAATCGACCTGCTGGCGCTAGACTCGGCATAGTGAGCTATTAGCGCAACGAGGTATCCATGATTACCGCTACTATGACGGTCGCTGACATTCTCAAGCGTTATCCCAATTTGCTTGAGGTTTTTGTGGCTCAACATCAGGCCTTTCAACGGCTGCGCAATCCGCTGTTGCGGCGGGTATTTGCCCGCATGGTTACGCTTGAACAGGCCGCCCAAATTGCTCAAATTGAGCCAGCCAGTTTAGTGCAAGCGCTGAATCAGGCCAATGGCAAACCCGTTGCGGTTACGCCGCCGATTGAGCCTTCTAGCCCACAGCTTGATCCAGCGATTCCACCAGCTTGGCTGCAATTCAGCCAGATCAGCTATTTACTCGATGTACGTGAAGCCCAAGCAACCGCCCAAAATCCCTTGGCGCTGATTACTCCCGCCACGCTAGCGCTTGCCGACGATCAACTGTTGCTTTTACGCAGCAGCTTTGAGCCAGTGCCGTTGTATCAGTGGCTCGCTCGGCGCGGCTACCAAGCTTGGGCGCACCAACATACCAGCGACGATTGGTTGGTGTTGATCGGACGATTTGCCACTACTGAAACTCAGCCAAGCGACCAGCCCAACCCCGCCAAGCCATGTGTGGTTTTGGATAATCGCGGCCTCAAGCCACCCGAACCGATGGTGCGCACGATTACAACGCTCAAAAAGTTGCCGCCTGTGAGCTATTTAATCGGCGTTACCGACCGAATTCCGGTGATTTTGCATGAAACGCTGAGCGACGAAGGCTACCCATTTGAATCATTAGGCCAGATTCAACAAAGCTATCTGACCCTGATCACTGCTGGGTAAGGAGTTTTCAACCGCAGGTATTTAGATGATTACATTGTTGTGAGTTGCTAGCGAATATCCTATTTGCTATTCCCCTCCATGTGCCAAGTGAAAACAACAGTGTCGTTATAGGTTCAAGGAGCACCCGATGGTCAAACCTCGCCCCGTTCGGAAAGCGATTATTTGGGGTTGCATCACCACTTTTAGTCTTGCGATCATGATTGCGGTTGGTTCGCGTGATCTGGCGCGTTTTGATGCAGCCCTCGTCGCCTATACCTTTGCTACGCTTTTTGCCACCTTCGGCATTACCTACCGCTATACGATGTGGCTGCAACGCCCGCCAACCGCCATGTATTGGAAACGCGGCTGGCAAATGTTTTTTAAACCTCAGCGCTTATTAACCAACACCCGCAATTTATAGTGAATACCGCAGAACATCCCGCCCCCTTGTGGGCGCGGGATGCATGCGTGCCAGTTCTGACGAAGAGACGTTAAAGAGTGAATACGATTTCGACGATTGAGGGAGACGGTGTATCCTATCGAACGCGATACTTCTTAGTCGGGTATCGCCATTCCCCGAGCTGTTAGCGCAGTGGAGGGGCGATTGGTTCCTCATTGTTCACGTGAACAAATAACTCACCAATCGTGATCCCGAGGACGGCACAAATCTTCTCAATCGTTTCTAAATCCACCCGTCGGGAACGATCCCCAGCAAGACTATGCACCGTGGCATAATTCAGTCCAGCATCACGGGCAACGGCATAGATGGTTGTATTCCGGTCGGCAATAATCTCACGAAGCCTACTCTTAATGGTCATGTGGGGGTACCTCGCAGCCTATCAACTACGACTAGTATAGCATTTAATATATCTATAATTAGTATCATAACTATACTTTACAAGATAACTATATTTATGATACACTTTACATTGTAATCAATTGATGCTACGGATTGCGCTAACAACCCGCTAGCTAAGCCAAGAGCCTAAGACCATGGCAACACACTTCACCAAAGCGATTCGCTACGATCGTATCGCCACAGACTTCTCCTTGTATCTGAACAGCGACTTGATCGGCTATGCCAGCTCCTCCAGCGAAGGCGAAA
This sequence comes from Herpetosiphon sp., assembly GCF_003512625.1. NCBI lineage: Bacteria > Bacillati > Chloroflexota > Chloroflexia > Herpetosiphonales > Herpetosiphonaceae > Herpetosiphon > Herpetosiphon sp. The sequence continues at coordinate 104,183 of NZ_DOPT01000001.1, forward strand.
GCCGCAAGGAAGTCTGATCATGCGAACCCTGACCCGTTGTTACAAATACCGTCTGCAACCCACACCGACCCACGTCGAAACCTTGGTACAGTGGGCGGGTTGCCGCCGCTTTGTCACCCAGAGGGTACCCGACTGGGCATTGCACTGCAAGCAAACCCAGGACCACGCAATGGGTCAACGGCTGAGCTATCAACGGCTTGCGGCGATGCTGGTTGACCTGAAACGCCAACCCGAAACGGCCTTTTTGCGCGAGTGCCATTCTCAACCGTTGCAACAAAGCCTGATGGATTTAGAAACCGCCTTCGCCAACTTTTTTGCCAAACCTGCCAAATACCCCCGTTTCAAAAGACGTAAAACCACGCCGCATAGCCTACGCTTCCCGCAGGGTGTGATAGTCGTCGATGAACGCACGATCAGCGTACCAAAAATCGGGCTGATGCGAGCGGTGATTCATCGACCACTGCTGGGGATAGCGAAGGGTGCAACGATTAAGCAAGATCCAACAGGCGCATGGTGGTGCTTGTCTGCCATATTAACCGCCCTGATGTTGAACTACCGACTAATCAGTCTGTGGGCATTGATGTCGGGCTTGAATCCTTTACCACCCTGTCAACAGGCGAGAAAACCGAACCACCGAAGTTCTACCGCCGCAGCCAGAAGAAACTTGCCCGCGCTCAGCGCAAGCTCTCACGCGCTCGAAAGGGCAGTAAAAACCGATTAAAAGCACGCAAGCGCGTTGCCAACGTCCATCAAAAAATCCGTAACCAACGCGCCGATTGGCTTCACAAGCATGCGTTGGGGATTGTTCAACGATTCGACATGGTGTGCATCGAAGATCTGAATGTCAAAGGTCTCGCGAGAACCAAACTGGCCAAATCATTCAGTGATGCTGCCCTGAGTACCTTCATGCAACGATTACAGGAAAAAGCAGAATGGTATGGACGACGGGTGATTAAGGTGGGACGTTTCTACGCCTCATCAAAGACCTGCCATTACTGCCAAACCAAAACCTCCTTGACGCTGGCGGATCGGGTGTGGACATGTCACACCTGTGGCATGACTCATGATCGCGATATCAACGCCGCGATCAACATCGTGCATGAAGGGCTACGCCTGCTTGCCGTTGGGACGACGGAAAGCCAAAACGCTGCTCGAGATGGTGTAAACCCAGCGAAACGCTGGTAGCTGTCGTTGAAGGCAGAAGCCACGCCCCTCGTGGGCGTGGTAGTTCACACTACGGGACGAGTGAGCAAATTGAAGCCCAACGTCCCCGCTCGATGCCTGTGAATCAATTTCAATTTGGTCAGCAAGTTATCAGCACAAAAGTCCATATGATGGTGCCCCGAACCGCCCAACCAGAATACATCGACGTGCTTTCGGCCATGCATGATCACACCAGCGGCCAAGATATTTTCTTGATGATGCATGAGGATTATCGCCGTCGCTTGTTCTCGTTGAAGCTCTATCAGAAAGGACTTGCTGAATTATGACCCACGATCACGATGAACTTTCGCTGGCCCCCGATGGCCTGCCATTGTGCCAACAACCATAATGGCGGCAAGATTTCCCAATCGATGTTGCTCGAGATAACTATGTTTCACGCCGTGAATTTGCCAAATTTTTGGTGTTGATTAGCTCGGCGTTTAGTGCGGGCCAATTTTGGATTTTGTTTAAAAATTGGCAGCGCAACCAAGCCGCCGCGCCGCCAGCCCAAAAAATCGCTAATTTAGCTGATATTCCAGTTGGTGGAATGCTGCTGTTTCGTTACCCCAACGAGCATGAGCCATGCATTTTGGTGCGGCCTGATGAGAATACCTTGGTTGCCTATAGCCAAAAATGCACCCACCTTTCATGTGCAGTGATTCCCAACGTCGCCGAAAATAAAATCGTTTGCCCATGCCACCAAGGCTACTTCAGCTTGGATGAAGGCCGACCATTAGCGGGGCCGCCCCAACACCCATTGCCACGCATTCATGTTGAGGTGCAAGGCGATGAGGTGTTTGCAACCTCGGTGGAGTTACGCAGCATATGAAACAACGCTTTCCACGCCATCAAAAAATGACCATCGTCCATGGCATTTTAAGTATTGTGCTGATCATCGATATTGTGCAGCTTTGGTTGTTGATCGCCACCATGAACTCGTATCTTGGTGGCGATAGCGGTGTGCCACTGCCAGCCTTAATCTTTAGCTGCATCTGTTTATTGCTCAACCTTGGCTTGCTGAGATTTCTCTACAAGCTTGATCGAACTGCCAACTGATTTAGGAGCCTTGCAATGACTGCTCAAGCAACGGCCAATGACGGCCAAGCCCGTGGCAATTTGGGCCAATTAATCCTCGCAACCGGGGCATTTGCTGTCTGTTTTGCGATTTTCGGCTCGGTTTCGGCCATGATGCCAACCATTAAAACTGATTTGAATCTTACTCCGGTGCAGGTAAGCGTTGCGCTAGCCTTGCCCGTGCTGCTCGGTAGTTTGGGCCGAATTCCCTTGGGAATGTTGACAGACCGCTATGGTGGGCGGGTGGTGTTTAGCGCGGTGATGGCTGGCTCGATTATTCCATCACTCGGCATGGGCTGGATCGACACCTACAACCAACTCTTGATTGCGGCGTTTGGTTGTGGCTTGGCCTTGGCTAGTTTCTCGGTTGGGGTCGGCTTTGTGAGTGGCTGGTATCCGCCGCAACGACAGGGCTTTGCCTTAGGCGTGTATGGTGCTGGCAATGCTGGGCAATCGTTGGCCGCGTTTGGCGCACCAGTGCTAGCCGCCAATTTAGGCTATCAATGGGGCTTTTGGGTTTTTTCAGCCTTGACCGTGGTTTGGCTAATTTGCTTTATGCTCTTTGCCCGCAATGCGCCGCGCCAAGGGCCAGCCAAAAGCTTGAGCCAAATTTTATAGCCCATGAGCAGCCCTAAAAGCTGGATTTTGAGTCTCTACTACTTTTTGACCTTTGGTGGTTTTGTGGCGATGGCGGTGTATCTGCCAACCTTGCTGACTGATTTATTTGGTATCAGCAAAACCGATGCTGGCTTGCGGACTGCTGGCTTTGTGCTGGTTGCCACCGCTGCGCGGCCATTTGGCGGCGTGTTGGCCGATAAAATCGGCGGCACAACAATTTTGAAATGGGTTTTTCCCATCACTACCTGTATGGCAGGCCTGATGGCTTTTAGCAATGTTATGCCATTTACGATTGGAGCCTTGGGTATGGCGGCGGCAATTGGCTTAGGCAATGGGGCAGTGTTTAAATTAGTGCCTGAATATTTCCCGCAATCGGTGGGGATTGTGACCGGCTTGGTGGGTGCGGCTGGTGGTTTAGGCGGCTTCTTCCCGCCTTTGCTGCTGGGCTACATTCGCCAACAAACTGGCTCGTTTAGCTATGGTTTTGTAGCTTTGGCGATGTTTACGCTTGTTTGCTGGTTTGTGCTCTACTACAATAATCGCCCCCGCCGCCCAACTCCTCAATTAGCTTAATTCTGTTGGCGACCCACTCAAATCAGTGTGGGTCGCTGCTTTTTTAGGCTTCGGGATGCTCATAGACATAAAAAATATAATCTTGTGAGCTGGTTTTTAGGCCAAAATCATGGCACAAGCGCAAGATCTGAGCGCGATGGTCGGTGCCATGATTGACCACTTGCAGCAATACCTGCCAAACAATTAAATTTTCATCCTCGCCATCAAGCGGCTTGGTTTGCAAATCGGCATCCTGCAAATTGGCCAAATAGTCGCGCATCATTGCCTCGACGTTTGCCCAATAAGCCCGTAGCGTTGCCAGATCAGGGAAATTGTTGGGATCGAGCGGCTCTGGAAATTCCCCGCCACGCAGGCCACTAAACCAGGTTTCATCAACACTCATCAGATGCACCAGTTGGTTACGCACTGATCCAAGCGAATAATCGACGGCTTGGACAAATTGCGCAGCGGATAATTGCGCGACATAATCATCTAAAAGCTGGCGATTTTGGGCAAAATGATAATCGTAGAAGTGGCGAAATGCGGTAATATTCATCTAAATCTCCTATTACTTAATCAAACTGCTCCTTTGGACTATCCTGGACATGATGGTCAAATAGTACATTTATAATAGCACATATGTTTTATTTAAAATAGATTGAGGAGGCCTGATTAATGGAAACTCTTGATCTCCAGCTTTCGCAACTTGCCGAAACTGTCTATCGCCAACTTGGCTGGACTCCGGATCGTGATATTGATCCTACACCGCATCTTGAGCATATTAAACAAGCGACCTATCCGATATTTCCGCTGGCTGAAGCGTTTTTGCGCCAATTTGGTGAGTTGACAACGCTTGGTTGTTATAATCGCTTCATTTTTGATAATCAAGTTTTTGAGCATCAAGGCACGCCCTATCGGCTTTGGCGGATGTTTGAGAATTTCATTCCTGCATATTCTCAGCATGCCGATTATGAAGCTGCGCCATATTGGCTTAACCATCCATTGATTGCCAACTATGGGCGCTTGCTCTGCCCAATTGGCTCATATGATGTGGAAAATACCATCTTTTTGACTGCTGATGGTTGGGTTATGACAGGCCAGTTCTACAATTTGCGTTGGGGTGGTTTGGCTGATGTGACTAAATCGGTCTTTAAAATTTGGGGCACCACGCCAAGCGAGGGCTTGAATGCTTTGGCCGAGTATGCAGTTTTATTCGATTATGCAGCCAAGGAGCAACTATGATTGAGTCAATTATTCATTCCCTGTTGATGACAGCAGGCTGGCAGCCTGATACTACGATTGACCCTGAACCATGGTTGTATGAACTACGCCAGCAGCAATATCCTATTTTCCCCCAGCTGATAGAGATATTGAGTCGTTATGGTGGATTTCGGCTGAATAGCCTAGACATAGCGCAGCCTTGGACGCTTGATGCGAGCTTGGAAGCGCTATTTGTTTGGACTGATTCCCCGCTTGAGATTCAATTGCTGCCACAGCTTGCGCCAGCATTTAGCGAAGCGACATTCTGGCGATCGCATGCCTATGTTCAGCTCCGTAATTTGCAAATTGCGCCAATTGGCAGGCTCAGCTGTCCAAATCGAGGTGTGAGTTCGTTATTTGTGCTTTCCAATGGGCAGATTATGCATAACTCAACCTCAAACTATTATCATCCCAAGGGTTTATCTTTGCTGGGGGAAAGCCTACCACTGGCGATGCAACGGCTGCTCCAATCGTTTTTGCTGATTCAAGCAATTGAAGAAAACCTGTGAAGGTTGAATTGAGGAATGATGCTGCGTAAGCCTAATACGATTAATGATGGCTACACCCGTGAAATGATTCTGGCTGAGCCAGATCTGATTACCCGACGGTTTTTGATCGCGATTAATTTTTACCTGTCTCGTCGTTTACTAAAAAGCGAATATCCTGCGCCAGCGGCTCCGTTTGATGTCAAATTCTTTATGCAGGTGATGCATGATTTTTTTGAGTGCCATGACGATATTCGCGATTTGATTGATGGCAAAGAGATTAATTCGTTTGAGCCAGATCCCTAGGCGTACTTGCTCGCTCCATATTTTCATGATCAATCTACATAGCTCTTGACATACATGACGCGCTGTGTTATATTTTCAATAACGCAACGCGTCATGACATCGAAACAACAACCTGTGCTATAGAACAACTGCCAACTGGTGGTTGGATCACCCAAAAGGAGCGATCTATGACGATCATTCGCCAAATTGCTGATACGACTGAAAAGCAAGTTAAAAGTGCCCAAAAAGTAGCTCGCCGCTCGTGGTTGGCAGGCTTAGGGGTTGCTGGCTTGGCCATTGATAGCGGTGAAAAAACCTTCAAAAAATTGATCAAGCGTGGTGAAAAAGTTGCCGCTGGGGTTCGTGGCGATTTGAAAGATTTGAACGAACGGTTGCGCCGCGAACAAAAAAGCTTGAATGAAGATGTGCAAGATGCTAGCCAAACGGTTGAACGTGGGGTTAGCGATGTTTTGGAAGGTTTGAATATTCCTTCACGCAAGACCTTGCGCGTGCTCGATGCCCGCATTGCTCAACTCAATGCTCAATTACGCGAGCTTGGCAGCGATGGCAGCATTGCGCCAGTTGCCAACTACGATAGCCTGACCGCCGAAGAAATTATTGTCTTGATGCCAACTTTGAGTCTCGATGAACTGTTTGCTTTGGAAGCCTACGAAAGCAACCATGCCAAACGAGTGACCGTTCAACGTGAAATCGAACAAGCAATTGCCAAACATCTGACGGTTGATGGTGAAATTCGCGAACCATTTGCTGGCTACGAAGCCTTACGCGCCGAAGAAGCCATTGCCAAGCTCGAAGGCTTGGGCATCGCCGAATTGCATCACGTCAAATTGTTCGAAGCCAGCCACGCCAAACGTGTGACTGTCCAACGCGAAGTTGAACGCCGACTCGAAGCACTTCGCGGCTAATTTGGCGCGGTGCTATACTGGAACCACTGGTGAGCGATAGGTCAATCCAAAGGAGTATCTGTAATGGCTGATGAAATCGAAGTAAGCTTGAATGAAATCAAGGATGAAGCGAGCGATCGCGGTGTGCCATTTGTCGATGGTGTGCGCAAGCTCATGTTGGCCGCTGTTGGCGCTGTTGCCATGACCCGCGACGAAATGGAACAATTCGTTGGTCGCTTGGTTGATCGTGGTGAAGTTGCCGAACGTGAAGCTAAGACCTTGTTGAATGATGTGCTTTCACGCCGCAAACGTGAAGTTGAACACGTGGCCGATGAAGCCGAATCACGAGTTGAAACGCGGCTCGAACAAGTGCTCAACCGCATGAATATTCCCTCAAAGCGCGACATCGACGAGTTGAGCGACAAAATTGCCCAACTTTCAGCTCGCGTCGAAGAATTGAAGAAAAGCCGCAACGCCTAACCCCTAGGCGCTGCTGCTTAGCAACGTGCAATCCACCTGTTATGGTTTTTCGCCATAACAGGTGTTTTTTTGTGGCGCAATTCTAGCCTATCTGGTGTTATGATTGGCGCTAGTACGCTTTTTGCAGTGTTGCTATTTAAATACAAGCGCATCCTAGCAAGCCACGGGGGTTGGCATGATTGAGCAAATTCAACGCTTATTGGGTTATCCTGAGTTGATCCATGGTATTTCAACCCGCCAAGGTGGGGTGAGCGTCCCACCGCATGCGACCCTCAACCTTGGTTTTTCGCGGCCCGATGACCCTTCCGCAGTTTTGGCGAATCGGCGGCGCTTTGCCGATCGAGTGGGCTTTCGTTTGGATGATGTCATTTTAGCAGGCCAAGTTCATGGCACAACTGTCGCCGTGGTTGGCGAGTTGCAGCGTGGGCGGGGCGCGATCGATCGTGAAACAACTCTGCCGCCTGCCGATGGCCTTGTGACCAACCAACCAGGCTTGGTGCTCTGGGCTAATTTTGCCGATTGCACTCCGTTGCTTTTTTTTGATCCGGTTGCTCAAGCGGTTGGGGTGGCTCACGCTGGTTGGCAAGGCACGGTTAATAATATTGCTCAGGTAATGATCTCTACGATGCAAGCTCAATTTGGCTCAGAGCCAGCCAACATTTTGGTGGCAATTGGCCCAGCGATCGGCCCATGTTGCTATGAGGTTGATCAGCCTGTAATCGGCGCGGTTGAGCAGGCTTTTGCTGAGCATACATCGCAGGTCTTGTTGCGCCAGCTTGGCAAGCAACGACCGCATTTTGATTTATGGGCCGCTAATGCGCATTGGTTAGAGCAAGCAGGCATTCAACCCGCCAACCTGATTCGGATGAATATGTGTACTGCTTGTCATCATGATCGTTTCTTCTCTCATCGCCATGAACGAGGAGCCACTGGTCGATTCGCCGCTGTGATTGGTCTACGCGAGGTACACCATGCCGTTTGATCATGCCCGATTGTTGGAACAGGTCGCTCAGATTCAGCAGCGAATCAGCCAAGCCGCCCAGCGTAGCCACCGTGATCCAGCCAGCGTGCGCTTGATTGCGGTCACCAAAACCCATCCCATGCTGCGGATCAATGCGGTCTTGGCGGCAGGCATTCACGATCTTGGTGAAAATCGGGTGCAAGAAGCCGAAGAAAAAATTGCTCTGCAAACGCCCGAAGCACTGGCCCAAACCCGTTGGCATTTAATCGGCCACTTGCAACGCAATAAAGCTCGCCGTGCTGCCAAACTTTTTTCATTAATTCACTCGATCGATAGCGTTAAATTGGCCGAAATTCTCAACCGAATTGTTGATGAAGAAGCCAGCGTAATTCCGCAACCCTTGCCAATTTTGCTGCAAGTCAATGTTTCCGGTGAGCGCTCTAAAGATGGGTTTGAGCTAGCTGGTGGCGTGCACAACTCTGCATGGCTCGATTTTGTAGGCGAAGTGCGGGCAATTGCTGAGTTGCCATTGATCGATTTACGTGGTTTGATGACGATTGCGCCCTATTCTGATGATGTTGAGGGTGTGGTGCGCCCATGCTTTCGGGCCTTGCGCGAGGTACGCGACCAGCTTGAACAGCGGCTTGATCGTCCGTTGTCAGAGCTTTCGATGGGCATGAGCGGCGATTTTGAGGTTGCAATCGAAGAAGGCTCAACGATTGTGCGGGTTGGCACGGCACTGTTTGGCGCTCGCTAAATAACGCCGTACTACGAGCTATGCTAAAATTAGGATATTGTAATACGATTGATTGTTTGAGCGGTTGCTCCTAGTTGTCGAGATGGTTATGCGTTCGATCCTGCAAGCGTTTGAAGTACGCTATTCCTATCCGGTGCATTGTACGCACCGATTATTTGGCTTGGATAACCCAATTCTCCATGAATTATTTGCGCCAAGCGCTAGTCTACCGAAGCTTTGGGTTGTGCTTGATCAGGCGGTGGCTGAGCATCACCCCAATCTATTAACTGAAATTGCAGCCTATGCCCAAGCCAGCCAAGCCTTCAGCTTGGTTGAGCCAAGCCTGATTTTGGCTGGTGGCGAAGCAATTAAGCAGACTACTGAGCCATTGCAAGCAGTCTACGATGGAATTAATCGCTATGCGATCGATCGCCATTCGTATCTGATGGCAATTGGCGGCGGGGCGTTGATCGATATGGTTGGCTATGCAGCGGCGACGGCGCATCGCGGGGTGCGCTTAATTCGCGTGCCAACCACAGTTTTGGCCCAAAACGATGCAGCGGTTGGGGTTAAAAATAGCATCAATGCCTTTGGCAAAAAGAATTTCTTGGGCACATTTGCTCCGCCTTATGCTGTGCTCAACGATAGCCATTTTCTCACGACGCTGAGTGAGCGCGATTGGCGCAGTGGCATCGCCGAGGCAATCAAGGTAGCTTTGCTCAAAGATCCCGCCTTTTTTGCCACGATTGAGCGTACTGCTGCGGCCTTGCGTCAGCGTGATTTAGCCGTAATGGAAGATCAGGTTTTTCGCTGTGCCGAGCTGCATTTGGCCCACATCGCTGGTGGCGACCCGTTTGAGCGAGGCTCAGCGCGGCCCTTGGATTTTGGCCATTGGGCGGCGCATAAACTTGAACAGCTCAGCAATTATAGTTTGCGCCATGGCGAGGCGGTGGCAATTGGCATCGCCTTGGATTGCACCTACAGCTATTTAAACGCTGATTTAGCCGAGGCCGATTGGCAACGGGTCTTGACTTGTCTAACCGCAGTTGGCTTCGAACTCTATCATCCTGCCCTGAGCAACCAGCTTGAACTGCCCGAACATCCCCAAAGTTTGCTGAGCGGCTTGGCCGAATTTCGCGAGCACCTTGGTGGCCAATTAACCATCACCTTAATGCGCGGCATCGGCCAACCCTACGATGTTCACACAATTGATCTACCGATGATGCAACAAGCCATTCGATATTTAGCCGAACGGGCTTAAAGCGAGGATTTTATGCAGATTGAAGGCTCTTGCCCACGCACCCAGCGTGAGTTGATTGAACTGGAATTTATTGAGCATCGCACCAAAATTTTAGATATCGCGGCTTTTTTGGATCGCTTTGATCGTTCAGTTGAGCATAATGCCAATGATGATTTTCGAATCAAAGCCTTTCGTGAAGCGCTCAAGGCCTTGAATAGCTACGAATTTGGCCGAGTTGAACGGATTCAAATGTTGTTGAGCGATGTGAGCAGCGAATTACGCGCCGAGCGCGATGGCCAAAGTGCCTATGGTGCTGCCAAGGAGAGCGAGCAATGATCAATTACATCGATTTGCATGCGCACATGGTTTCGCGCACTACCGACGATTATCATGCCATGGCCTTGACTGGCTGTGTTGCGGTGACTGAGCCAGCCTTTTGGGCGGGTTATGATCGGGTTGCGGCCAGCGCTTTTGCCGATTATTTTAAACATTTGACTGAGTTTGAACCCCAACGCGCCGCTAAATATGGCATTAAGCATTACACATGGCTCTGTTTAAACCCCAAAGAAGGCGAAGATCGGGGGTTGGCTCGCGAAGTTTTGGCAATTATTCCGCAATTTTTAGATCGCCCAAGCGTGCTTGGCATTGGCGAAATTGGCCTCAACCGCGTGACCCGCAATGAACTTGCCACCTTTATTGATCATGTGGAATTAGCGCTTGAACACAACCAATTAATCCATATTCACACCCCACACCTTGAAGATAAATATAAAGGCACCAAGGCGATTGTCGAAACGTTGGCTAGCAACAGCCGAATCGATCCCAGCCGCGTGATGGTTGACCATGTTGAGGAACACACAATTCGCATGGTGCTTGAGCATGGGTTTTGGGCGGGCTTGACGCTCTATCCAATGACCAAAGTTTCGCCAGGCCGGGCGATTGATATGCTCGAAATCTATGGCACTGAGCGCTTATGTGTCGCTTCGGCCTGCGATTGGGGGCCAAGTCAGCCGCTGGCCATCCCCAATTGTATGTTTGAAATGCGCCGCCGTGGCCATTCCAACCAATGGATTCACGAGGTGGTCTATAACAATCCTTGCCGCTTCCTGAGCCAAAGCCCCAAATTTAAGTTTGCGCCGCTTGAGCAGCCTGCGCTTGTGCACTAGAAATGGAAGCATATGCAGCTTAATCAAGCGCCCCAACTCGATTTAACCTATTGCACCAATATTCATCCGGCCAACGGCTGGCCAGCGGTTTTAGCTGGTTTGCAACAGCATGTGCTCGATCTCAAACAGCGCCTCGCTCCCAACCAAGCCTTTGGGATTGGCCTGCGGCTTTCGGGCCAAGAAAGCCACCAATTGTTGGAGCCAACTGCGCTTGCTGATTTTCAAGCATGGCTAACTGAACATAATCTTTATGTCTTTACCTTGAATGGCTTTCCCTACCATCCCTTCCACCAACAACCAGTCAAGGATCAGGTGCATGCGCCCGATTGGCGTGAGCCTGAACGAGTGGCCTATACCTTACGGCTGATTGAGATCTTGGCGGCACTGTTGCCCAAGGGCATGGTTGGCTCAATTTCGACCAGCCCTTTGAGCTATAAACCATGGTTTGCCGATTTGTCCGCCGTGCCGTGGGCATTGTTGAATCGCCATGTGTTGCAGGTGGTCGCCGCGTTGGTCCAGCTTGAGCGCCAACGTGGGATTGTGATTCAATTAGCTTTCGAGCCAGAGCCAGATGGTTTGCTCGAAACCAGCAGTGAATTAATCGGCTATGTTGAGCAATTGTTGGATGTTGGCGCTGTTGAATTAGCAGCTCAACTTGATTGCTCGTTGCGCGAAGCCCAAAATGCGATTCGTCGCCATGTCGGAGCCTGTTTGGATACCTGTCATTGCGCCGTAGCCTACGAAGCGCCGCGCCACGTGATCGCTGCTTATCAAACGGCAGGCATCAGCATTGCCAAAGTGCAACTTAGCTCAGCCTTGCAAGTGATGCTTGATGACGATCGCCAGGCCGTAGCAGCAGCTTTAGCACCATTCAGCGAAGCAATTTATTTGCACCAAGTGATTCAGCGCAACCATGATGGTTCGTTGCAGCAATATCGCGATTTGCCTCAAGCCTTGGAAAAGATCGATGATCCTGCTGCTTGCGAATGGCGGATTCATTTTCATGTACCGATTTTTACCGCCAGTTTTGGCCTGCTCAACGCCACCCAACCAGCCTTGCTCGAAAGTTTGCAAGCCTTGCTCGAAAGTTTGCAAGCCTTGAACGAGCAGCCCTACAGCCAGCATTTGGAGATTGAAACCTATACGTGGGATGTGCTGCCAAGCCAATTAAAGCTCGATCTGACTGAATCGATCGCGCGGGAGTATGCGTGGGTGTTGCATGAACTCAAACGCTAAATCTGACTGGTTGGCCTATCTCGAACTGATGCGCATCTCCAATAATCCGACCGTGATCAGCAATACATTGGCTGGCGTGGCTTTGGCGGGAGTCAGCCTTGGTGATTGGCGGGTATGGCTATTGGCCTTGGCCTTCAGTTTGTTTTATAGCGCTGGCATGGTTTTTAACGATTGGTGCGATTATGCGATTGACCAACGCGAACGCCCAGAACGCCCATTGCCGAGCGGTCGGGTGAGCCGCAACGCTGCGTTGGTGCTGACAATCGGCTTATTTGGCATTGGCTTGGCTTGTGTGGCCTTGGTTAGTTGGCAAGGCCTGCTGTGGGCGGGTGGCTTGGTTGGGCTGATCGTAGTTTACGATCTGTGGCACAAAACCAACCCAATCAGCCCAGTTTTGATGGCTAGCACGCGCATTTTGGTTTATCTCAGCACGATTGCCGCCTTGGGTGCAGCCTTTTCGTGGCAGGTTTGGCTGGCGGTTGGCTTGTTGTTTAGCTATGTGATGGGCTTTACCTTTATCGCTAAATCGGAATTACGCCCGCAGTTGAAGGCGCTTTGGCCAGCGATTTGTGTGCTGTTGCCAATTGGCTATGCCCTGATTACCCCCGATTTTAGCCCAATTCTGGTGAGTGTAGCCTTGCTAAGTTGGTCGTTGCACAGTATACGTTTGGTCTATCGTCAGCGCCAAATTGGCCCAGCGATTGGCCGTCTGATTGCTGGCATTAGCCTGTTTGATGCCTTGGTGTGCATTGTGGCAGGCAATTTGTGGGCATGTGCATTTGCCATCGCCGCCTTTGGCCTGACCCGTTTGGCGCAGCGCTCGATTCAAGGAACTTAAGATGCATAAAACCGTTGTGATTAATGTGGTTGGGCTGACTCCAGCCTTGATTGGACAATACACGCCACGTTTACAAGCATGGCAACAAAAAACTGCTCAAGCCTCGATCAAACCGATCGTTCCAGCAGTAACCTGTAGCATGCAGGCAACCTATCTCACGGGAAAAATGCCTAGCGAGCATGGAATTGTTGGCAATGGCTGGTATTTTCGTGACGAATGTGAAATTAAATTTTGGCGACAATCGAACAAATTAGTCCAATCACCAAAAATTTGGGAAGCGGCCAAAGCACTTGATCCTAGTTTTACTTGTGCTAATTTGTTCTGGTGGTACAACATGTATTCATCGGTTGATGTTGCCGTCACGCCCCGCCCGATGTACCCCGCCGATGGCCGTAAATTACCTGATATTTATAGCCAGCCAGCCGAATTGCGCGATGATTTGCAACGTGATTTGGGCCAGTTTCCGTTATTTAATTTTTGGGGACCAAATTCATCAATTGCCTCATCACGCTGGATCGCCAACTCGGCCAAATCTGTTGAACAACGCTATAATCCAACATTGAGTTTAATTTATCTGCCACATTTGGATTATTGTTTTCAGCAATATGGTGCTGATATTGAGCGTTGCGCCAGCCAATTGGCTGAAATCGATCAAGTCGTTGGCGATTTGCTGGATTTTTATGAGCAACGCAATGCGCGGATCGTGATTTTATCGGAATATGGCATTACCAGCGTTAATCGACCAGTCGCAATTAATCGATTGTTGCGGGCAGCAGGCTTGATTGCAGTGCGCGAGGAATTGGGCCGCGAATTACTTGATGCAGGCGTGAGCAAAGCCTTTGCTGTGGCTGATCATCAAATTGCCCATGTTTATATCAACGATTTAAGCTATTTGGAGCGCGTCAAAGCTTTGCTTGAGGCTACGCCTGGGATTGCCAAAGTGCTTGATGCCGAGGGCAAACGCGAGTATGGGCTAGATCATGAGCGTTCGGGCGAGTTAGTGGCGATTGCTGAGGCCGATGCTTGGTTTAGCTATTACTACTGGCTTGATGATCAGCGTGCGCCAGATTTTGCGCGGGCGGTCGATATTCATCGCAAGCCTGGCTATGACCCAGCGGAACTCTTTGTTGACCCGCATTTACGCTTGCCGATGGCCAAAATTGGCCTGACTTTGGCCAAGAAAAAACTTGGATTTCGCTATGTGATGGATGTGATTGGGCTTGATCCAAGTGTGGTGCGTGGCTCGCATGGCATTATCAGCAGTGATCCGGCGCATGCGCCGCTGTTGCTGACCAATCAGCCTAGCCTGTTGCCCGAAGCCGCCTTGCATGCGACCGATGTTTACCAGATTTTGTGGCGACACTTGATCGAAGCATGAGGGATGAGAGGGTAGATTTTTAACAATGATTGGGTTTGATTCACCATCGATGTTCATTCCATTCCCCCTTGCTCACGCTCCCGCCGAGCGAGGCGAGGG
>NZ_DOPT01000108.1:0-514 GCF_003512625.1 Herpetosiphon sp.
CCCAAACTGGCAAGCCGATTAGCCGTAAACAGGCGATTGCCTATGCCGCCACCTACAGCGCCAAACCTGGCACCAGCGAACATCAAACTGGCTTGACTGTCGATTTATTGCCCCAAGGTGCGCCCGAAATTGGCTTTCGAATTCCCGATCCGTTGAAAGATTGGCTCAATGCCAATGCCTACAAATATGGCTGGGTTCAATCGTACCCAATTAAATATCGCGATGGCGAGTTGATTACCTATGAATTAATGGGCTACACCAGTGAGCCATGGCATTGGCGCTGGCAAGGCCGTGATTCAGCCAAATCGTTGTATGATCAAGGCTATTTGGATACTGATTCGTTGCTCGTTCCCCCAACGTTGCCACGCATTTGCGATGCTGAGCATGACCCCTGCATGATTCTTAGTGCTGCTCCGGCTAAACTTGTTGCCATCCCAACCAGTACCCCCATTGCCGTAGCTGAATAGCCAGGTTGCTGAACTGCGAAGATTGTTTTTTGATCCACGAAGGACAC
>NZ_DOPT01000108.1:631-2518 GCF_003512625.1 Herpetosiphon sp.
TTTTTAGCCACGAATTGCACGAATTACACGAATTACACGAATGAGCGATTCATCCTTTATCCTTCATCCTTCATTCTTCATCCTTCTCTCTGCGCCTCTGTGCTAAAACCTGATCCCTAAACTCTGGCTCCTGATCCCTAACTCCTGACCCCTACTCGAAATCGGGCCTAGGATTCAGCAAGCATGGCGCGTTTCGTGGTATGCTGATGATCAGAAACCACACACGGGAGGTAGCTGTGCGCCGCGTTGCAATGTTGAGTGTCCATTCGAGTCCTCTAGCTGCTTTGGGTGGTAAAGAAGCTGGTGGTATGAATGTTTATGTTCGTGAATTAAGCCGTGAGTTGGGTCGCCAAGGGGTGGCGGTCGATATTTATACTCGGTCGCAAGACCCTCACACACCGTTGATTACCAATCTTGCGCCAAATGTGCGGGTGTTTGCGGTGCGTGTCGGCCCGGCTGCGCCCTACGATAAGAATTGGGTTTTGGATTATTTACCAGAATTTGTCCATCGGATTCGCTGTGTTGCTGATGGCGAAGATATTCATTACGATGTGATTCATAGCCATTATTGGCTCTCTGGCGTTGCCGCGCTAGAGTTACGCCAAGCTTGGGGTACACCAGTTATTCATATGTTTCACACCTTGGGGGCGATGAAAAATACAATTGCCCGTGGCGATGAAGCTGAAACTGAACAACGAATCGCGATCGAACGCATGCTGTTGCACGAAGTTGATCGAGTTGTTGCGGCTACGCCGCTTGATCGTGCTCAGATGCTCGAACACTATGACGCTGAGTGTGAGCGGATTGTGGTTGTGCCGTGTGGGGTTGATGTTGAGCATTTCCACCCGATTGCGCATCAAATTGCCCGCAATGAATTAGGCGTGCCGCCGCATCCTCATCGTATGTTGCTGTTTGTCGGGCGGATCGAGCCACTCAAGGGAATTGATACGCTGCTACGTTCGATGGCCTTGTTGGCTGAGCAACAGCCCTCGTTACGTGGCGATATTTGTTTGGCGATTATTGGCGGCGATCGGCGCGAAACCCCAGATCAATGGAGCAGCGAAATGCGGCGTTTGCGGCGTTTGCAGGGCGAATTAGGCATAGGCCATTTGGTCACCTTCCAAGGATCGCAAGATCAGCGCAAATTGCCTTTGTTTTATAGTGCTGCCGATATGGTGGTGGTGCCATCGCACTACGAATCGTTTGGCATGGTGGCGCTCGAAGCCATGGCCTGTGGCACGCCAGTGATAGCTTCCAACGTTGGTGGTTTGCGCTACACCGTGCGTGACGGCGAAACGGGCCTACTGGTGCCGCGCGAAGATCCCGAAGCTTTAGCCGAAAAAATTAGTTTGCTCTTGAATGATGAGCCTTTGCGTTTACAATTAGGCCGCAACGGCGTGCAAGCAGCCCAACGCTATAGCTGGGCCGCAGTTGCCCACGATATTCGTGAGTTGTATGATCATGTTGTGTGTGGCGAACCATATGCCGATGTGGTTGGAGCCATGTAGCGCCAAGTGTCTACAAAGGAGTGACTATGCCAGTTTTGGCCAAGGCAGCATTGCAGCAAGCATTAGAGCAGCGTTCAGGTTGGACGGTCGTTGATGGACAAATTAGCAAAACCTATGGTTTAGCGACTTTTCCATTTGCGATTGAGTTTGTGCGGCGGATTGCCGATGCTGCTGAGGAAGTCAATCATCACCCCGATATTGATATTCGCTACAATAAAGTGACGATTGCCCTATCTACCCATGATGAAAAAGGCATTACCGAGAAAGATTTTGGCTTGGCCGATACGATTGATCGGATTTTTGCCGCTGCTCAATAAATTCGATGTCATGGTTTATAGGTTTTAATTAAATCATTGATAATCACCACCCTTCCGTCCCG